>CANQDB010000040.1 GCA_947591175.1 uncultured Bacilli bacterium | reverse complement strand
TATAGTGCTCCTAGTTATATTACGAAATCTGAAACAGTTAAAGCTTCATTAGATGGAAGAAAAGATGGAGAAGCATTTGGTGTTCATATTTCGACTGATAAACCACAAGAAGCCTATACTGAACTAATTACATTTGCTTCCAAATTACAATATGGTAATCATCGTTTTAATGGCAATGTTATCGATTTTATGATTACTCCTTCGTTTATTGAAACAAATTTTTCTAAAATGACCGATTTTCTTATTCTAAGTATCGAGCAGGGTTTTTTTGAAATGCAAATGAATGTTACCAGTAGTGAAATTCTTATTCGGGCCAAACAAAATCCAAAAGAGTACCAAAACTTAATTGTTCGTGTCTGGGGCTTTAGCGCATATTTCGTCGATTTGCCTGAAAGTTATCAAAATGTATTAATTGAAAGAGCGTTGAAAAATGAAGGTAAGAGTTACTAATATCCAACGATTCAGTCTTCACGATGGTCCAGGTATCAGGACTACCGTGTTTTTCAAAGGCTGCAATTTACGATGCCCTTGGTGTGCTAATCCAGAAAATATCGAACGAGATTTTACTCCTTATTATAACGAACAAACTAAAGAAAAAGGCATTTTTGGTAAAGATATAACACTCGATGAAATATACGACGAAGTAACAAAAGATGCACACTTTTATACCTTGCATCAAGGAGGAGTTACTTTCTCGGGAGGAGAACCCTTATTACAAATAAAAGTATTAGAACCATTATTAAAAAAACTCAAAGCCGAGAATTTTCACCTTGCGATCGAAACAGCTTTACAAGTACCGACAGAATTAGTCAACATTGCTCTTTCCTATATCGACTTCTTCATTATTGATATGAAAGTGGTCGATAAAGAGATTAATGAACGTGTTTTTCATGGAAATACCGATTTATATGAAGCAAACTTAAAAAGAGTAACAGAGGCCAAAGGAATCGATATCCTTCGTATTCCATTAAATAACGAATACACATTAAAAGAAAAAAATGTTCAAAAAATGCTAACCTTGATTGAACAATATAAACCTAAAAAAGTAGAAATATTCAAAGTCCACGATTTAGCAGAAAGCAAATATAAATCGATTGGAAAAGAAACCCCTTCTTTTTCTAAAGTAGAGGATGAAAAAGTAGAGGAACTTTGTAAACAAATTAAAAAAATGAAAATTGAAGTCGAAACATTGAATATATAGGAGGTACAGAGAATGAGTAAGTTTATTTCTTGGTTGAAAGAAAAAGTAAAGAAGAATTTAAAGAGGTACTTAAAATGGATAAGGATTCAAGGACGTTACAGCTTTACCGATCGTAAAAAGGATCAAAAAAATTTATGTATTATCTTAGCAGGATACAAAGAATTACTATGGGAAGATATCTTTACCAGAATTTATCAATTTGCTCCTAAGGATATGGATATTTGTCTAATGTCCGCTGGAAAATACAGCGAAAAACTAGCATCTTATGCTGAACAATATCAATGGTCTTATCTTAGTACAAAGAAAAATAAAGTGACTGTAATCCAAAATATAGCACTTACTTTATTTCCTAAAGCCCAAATGGTTTATAAAATTGATGAAGATATTTTCGTTACCAAAAATTTCTTTAAGGGTTTAATGGATACTTATAAACAAGCAGAAAAAGAATCTCCTTATCGAGTAGGATTTGTTGCACCTTTAATTCCTATCAATGGATATGCATATATTCGGGTCTTAGAAAAAGTGGGACTACTCGATACATTTGAAAAAAAATTCGGTCAAGCCAAGCATAATTCTGATTCAAATAGTATTATTTTTGACCCTGAAGTCGCAAAATTTATGTGGGGAGGGTTAAAAAGTTCTAAAAAACAACTAGGAGATATCGATCATTTGGATGATGAGCTTTCAAAACAACCGATGACATATTCTATCTGTTCAATTCGTTATAGTATCGGAGCCATTCTTTTTAAAAGAGAACTGTGGGAGAATATGGGTCGATTTAAAAGAGGTTATAATGTAGGAATGGGTTTAGATGAGACTCAATTATGTAATTATCTTTTAGCGGATAATAGAGCAATCATCGTTTCTGAAAATACACTAGTTGGTCATTTTTCTTATGGAAAACAGACGAGTGTTATGAATGAATTTTATAAAGAAAATCGAAATGTTTTTAAATTAAAATAGGAGAAGTTATGGATAAAAAGTATGATTATTTAATTGTAGGAGCAGGTCTTTTTGGCGCTACGTTTGCATATGAAATGAAAAAAAACGGTAAAAAATGCCTCGTTATTGATCGGAGAAATCATATCGGAGGAAATATTTATTGTGAAAAAATAAAAGATATTAACGTTCATAAATATGGAGCTCATATTTTTCACACCAGTAATAAAGCAATTTGGGATTATGTAAATAAGTTTGTAGAATTTAATAATTATGTTAACTCTCCCATTGCAAATTATAAAGGTGAGATTTATAATTTACCTTTCAATATGAATACGTTTAGTAAATTATGGAACATTGCTACTCCTAGTGAAGCACAGGCAATCATCGAAGAGCAAAAGAAAGAATTAAAAGGAAAAACTCCTAGTAATTTGGAAGAACAAGCAATTTCTTTAGTAGGAAAAGATATTTATCAAAAACTAATTAAAGAATACACCGAAAAACAATGGGGAAGAGATTGCAAAGAATTACCTTCGTTCATTATCAAACGTCTACCTGTTCGTTTTACCTACAACAATAACTACTTTAATGACCGATATCAAGGAATTCCAATAGGTGGATACAATATAATTATTCAAAAAATGCTCGAAAGGTGTACGGTAGAATTAAATGTCGATTACTTGAAAGAAAAAGATAAATATCGTTCTTTAGCAGATAAAGTACTTTATACAGGAATGATCGACGAATACTTTGATTATTGTTTAGGCAAACTTTCTTATCGAAGTCTTCGCTTTGAGACTGAGGTATTGGAAGGAGTTGAAAACTATCAAGGTAATGCTGTTGTCAACTATACAAGTCACGAGCAAGCGTACACACGAATTATCGAGCATAAACACTTTGAATTTGGAACTGGTCCTGATACAGTGATTACGAGGGAATATCCGATTGATTGGAATCCAAATGAAGAAGCTTATTATCCAGTAAATGACGAAAAAAATAATCAACTTTTCCAAAAATATCAAGAACTCGCCAAAAAAGAAGAGAAGGTTCTTTTTGGAGGACGACTCGGTCACTATAAATATTACGATATGGATAAAGTTATCGAAGCATCTCTTAATTTAGTAGAACAAGAACTAGGTGAATAAAATGAAATTACATACTTTTGTTGTCTTGGCTTATAAAGAAAGTAATTATTTAGAAGAATGTATCCAATCAGTTTTAAATCAAACATATTCGAGTGAGGTTTTGATTGCGACAACTACCAATAATAACTTTATTCAAAAGATAGCCAAAAAATATAAATTAAAAATTGTTGAAGGAAAGCACACTTCTATTGGAGGGGATTTCGATTTTGCCATTAAGGCTGCTAAAACACCACTTGTAACCATTGCTCACCAAGATGATATATATGATCCGACCTATGCCGAAGAAATTGTAGAAGCCTACCAAAAAAAGAAAGAATCTATTATCTTATTTACTGATTGTTATGAAATACGAAATTATAAAAAAGTATACAAAAATACAAATTTGCGTATTAAACGAATTTTAATAACACCATTACGTTTCTCCTTCCTTACATCTAAAAAATGGGTAAAACGATTTGTTATTCGCTTTGGAAATGCCATCTGTTGTCCTGCTGTCACTTTTCAAAAAGAAAAATTAAACTTTCCAGTCTTTGAATACAATATGACTTGTGATATCGATTGGCATGCTTGGGAAACATTATCGAAACAAAAAGGAGATTTCATATTTATTTCGAAGTGTTTGATGGGACATCGTGTTCACGAAGAATCAGAAACTACCAAAACGATTAATGCAAATCATAGAACCAAAGAAGACCTAGAAATATTCAAACGCTTTTGGCCTGAATGGTTTGCTAAAAGATTAAATCATTTTTATAGCAAGAGTGAAAAAAGTAATAAAATATCTTCATAAAATTTGATATTTCATCCTATTGAAATAGATAACATGATATAATTTGAGTATACAAGAAAATTGTCTACTCAATTTTTTTACCAAAATAAAGGAGTTCATATTTATGCTAAATGCAATTAAAAGAGCCATAATCGTCATTTTAGGTCTAATTTTACAATTTGGTTTTGCCATTATCATTCGTTTATTCTTCTATAATTATATAGGCATTATTACTTTGTTCTATAGCTTGGCGAGTGTCTTAATCGTCTTAGGTATCTTGAAAGATAGTACAAGACTTTCAAACGATGTTCCTTGGATTATCCTAGTTTTGATTTTTCCGATCTTTGGGACTATTTTATTGATAACTTTAGGTAAAAACTATTCTAAAAATAAACTCTTGAAAAACATTTTTAAGTATGAGAATAAATATAAAGAAGAACTTGTACAAGACCCTAAAGTAGCAAAAGAAATTAAAGATAAAGAACTAGATAACATAGAATATTTGCTTAATCGGACAAATCATTTTGTAAGCACCAATAATAAAGTCACTTACTATGATTTTGGTGAAAAGTTTTATCCCGAATTATTAAAAGAACTAAAGAAAGCTAAAAAGTTTATTTTTCTCGAGTACTTTATCATTAACGAAGGAAAAATGTGGAATGGTATACTCGATATCTTAAAAGAAAAAGCAAGAGAAGGGGTAGACGTTCGTATCATGTATGACGATATGGGAACAATTGCCTTACTTTCAACTAATTATGCCAAACAATTAGCAAATTTTGGTATTAAATGTATTTCTTTCAATAAATTAAGTCCTTTTAGAGGAATATTTATGAATAACCGCGATCATCGTAAAATGACTATTATCGATGGTAAAGTAGCCTTTTCAGGAGGCGTAAACCTAAGTGATGAATACATTAACGAAGGAAGCCCTTATGGTATTTGGAAAGATAATGGTATAAAAATAGAAGGAGACGCCATTTGGAATATGACAGTTATGTTCTTATCTTTATGGAATGCCAATACTGAAGAAGATAAAGATATTACGAAATTTAAGTATTCATTTGATAACACTATTAAAAAAGATGGCTATGTAATTCCTTATGGAGTAGCCCCTCTTCACAAAGACTTAATCGGTGAAGATGTCTACATTAATATGATTAATAGTGCTAAAGATTACCTCTACATTATGACTCCTTATTTGATTATCGATACTGATATGGTTAATGCTCTATGTCGTGCTGCAAAAAGAGGAGTAGACGTGAGAATTGTTGTTCCAGGTATTCCCGATAAGAAAATAGTTTATACTCAAACGACTTCTTTCTTTAAAGTCTTACACGATAGTGGAGTTCATATCTATAAGTACATCAAAGGTTTCGTTCACTCGAAAGTGTTCTTATCCGACGATTTAAGAGGAGTAGTAGGGACTATCAATATGGATTATCGAAGTCTATATTTGCATTTTGAAAATGGTATTTATATGGAACAAGTGAGCACTTTAAAAGATGTTCGAAAAGATTTTGAAAACACCTTTAAAGATAGTCAAAAATTAGAAGATAAAGATGTTAAGATAGGCTTTATAAAATCTATTTGGCAAGCTGTCTTAAGATTATTTGCTCCTTTATTTTAGGAAGAGGAATTTTAGATATGTCCATTAAAAAAAGTAATGAAGTAACAGTTAAAATATTGGAAACTAAAGAAAACTTTATAAAGGAATTATTAAATAAGGGTTTTAAAGAGAATCAAGAGTTTTCCTTAGATGATTATTATTATATTCCAAGTGATTTAGATATCGATAATTTATCCACAAGAGAAATTTTAGCTAAGTCCATTATTATAAGATATATAGTCTATAAAGATGAGATATTCCAAACTATAACCTTTAAGAGGAAGGATATCGCTGAAGACGGAAGTATATTAAAACAGGAGTCTATTAATTGTTATATAAAAGATATTGCAGAAGCCAAAACTTTATTTAAGGCTCTTGGCTACATTGAAATAATGAATATAAAAGAAAAGGATATTATCTACTTTAAAGAAGATTTTAACATTATCTTAAAAATTATTGAGAATGAAGATTTATTATTAGAAATTGAAACAAAAGAAAACACTGCTTGGAATACAATTCCTAATATAATTAAAATTCTTCGAGATCTCGATTTACCAATCGATAATAATAACTACTTTGTCAAAAAAGCAGAAAATATGTTAAACAAATTATTAAATAGATAGGAGGAAAAATTAAATGCCAAAAAATGAATTAGATTTTTATGAAAAAGTAAAAAACTGGGATTTCAGTAATATTAAAAGAACCGATGAATCTTTAACAAATTGGGATTTGTACGAAATACTAAATAAAAACGCCACTAAGGAATCCAAAATACTCGATTTAGGAACTGGTGGAGGCGAAAAAGTCATAAAGTATTTTCCACAAGTTAAAGAAATACTTGGAACTGATTTTTCAAGCGAAATGATCAAGACAGCCAACGAAAATTTAAAAAAGTCAAATCGTCAAAACATCAAGTTTAAACAGATGGACAATTTAAAGATGACTACTGAAAATAACTATTTTGATATCGTCGTAGCACGACACACTTGTATTGATGCTCGTCAAATATATGATACTTTAAAAGACAATGGCCTATTAATTATAAGAGGTGTTGATAAATTAGATTGTTGGGAACTAAAGAGATTATTTAAGAAAGGCCAAGCCTATAATGATATAAAACCAATCAGCCTAATTGATTACGAAAATATCATTGATGCGGGGTTCAAAAATGTGGAACTAGTACCAATCCATATTAGAGAGTATTATAAAACAAAGGAAGATTTACTAACCTTGTTATTAAAAACACCAATCTTATTAGATTTCTCTGAAGAAAGAGAAAATGATAATCTTGAGTTAGATATTGATATGGAATTATTAGATAAATATATTAAGTCACATACGACTGACAAAGGTATTTTATTAGTAAGAAGATATTATGGAATTACGGCTCAAAAACAATAAATAGGAGAATTTAAATAACCATGGATGAAAAAATAAAACAATTTAAAAATATGTTAGCTGAGAGTAATAACATTGTTTTCTTTGGTGGTGCCGGTGTTTCAACGGAAAGTGGTATACCAGACTTTCGAAGTGCCGATGGTTTATATAATCAACAATATAAATATCCTCCAGAAGAAATCTTAAGTCATACCTTTTTCATGAATAATACCGAAGAGTTCTATAAGTTTTATAAAGATAAGTTGAATAGTCTAAAGTATGAACCTAATATAACACATCTAAAATTAGCAGAACTTGAGAAAAAAGGAAAAGTAAAAGCCATTGTCACTCAAAATATCGATGGACTTCATCAAAAAGCAGGCTCTAAAGTAGTTTATGAATTACATGGAAGCATCTTAAGAAATTATTGTATGGATTGTAATAAGTTTTATGATGCAGAATATGTTTTTGATAGTATTGGTATTCCCAAATGCACATGTGGTGGAACCATAAAACCGGATGTTGTACTCTATGAAGAAGGTCTAGATAACAAGACAGTTAATGCTGCAATTGAAGCCATTAGTAAAGCCGATATGCTAATTGTGGCCGGCACCTCTTTAACGGTATATCCTGCTAGTGGTTTAATCAGATATTTTAATGGTAAATATTTAGTTTTGATAAATCGTAGTATCACACCATATGATCACATGGCTAATTTAGTAATAAATGATAGTCTAGGTAAAGTATTTTCCCAAGTATAAAAAGTCCAAAATAATATAAGTTATAATTTGATCAAATAAAAGTGGTAGACACTAAAAGATCCATCACTTTTTTCTATTGCTATAATTCTTTTATTGAATAAAATAGATTTCATTTGATATAATAGTTAAGAACATTAGAATTGAGGCGTCATTTATGATAAAAAAGATTTCAAAAGCAGTTCGGGAGTACAAAGTAGTTAGTATTCTAACTATGGTTTTTATTTCTTTAGAAGTTATTCTAGATGTGTTAATACCTATCATTATGACTAAAATAATCGATGATGGTATTAATGGTCGCGATTTAAATACGATTATTGTTATAGGTGGTGTTTTAATCGCTATTTCCTTTTTATCTTTAATTTTTGGTTACTTATCGAGTCGTTATGCGGCTATTGCTTCAAGTGGCTTTGCTAAAAATTTAAGACACGATATGTACTACAAGATTCAAGATTATTCATTTTCGAATATCGAAAAGTTCTCATCTTCTAGTCTTGTTACGAGACTTACGACCGATGTTAATAACATTCAAATGACTTATCAAATGCTTATTCGTATTGCTATAAGAGCACCACTTATGTTTATTTTTTCTTTATTCATGGTCTATACGATAAGTCCCAATCTATCAGTTATATTTTTAATTGTGGCTCCAGTTCTTGGCTTTCTACTATTTTTCATTGCCAACAAAGCCCATCCTCTATTTGAGAGTGTCTTTAGAACTTACGATGACCTAAATAATCGAGTTCAAGAAAACGTAAGAGGTATCCGTGTTGTCAAATCGTACGTCCAAGAAGATACCGAAATTAAAAAATTCGATAAGATTTCTAATAAGATTTACCATAACTTTATCAAAGCTGAAAAATTGGTAGTTTTAAATACGCCAATTATGAGATTTTGTATTTATAGTGCCATTGTTTTAATTTGTCTAATCGGTTCACGTTATGTTGTTTTGGGTTCACTTACAGCTGGAGAACTAACAGGTGTCATCACGTATGCTGCTCAAATCTTAAATAGTTTCATGATGCTTTCGATGGTCTATGTAAACTGTATTATTTCGATTCCTTCGATGAAAAGAGTTATCGAAGTCTTAGATGAAGTTCCAAGTATAAAAAATAATAAGAAATCATTAACCGAAGTGCCAAATGGCGAAATTGAATTTCAAAATGTAACATTTGCTTATACAAAAGGCAAAGACGTCCTAAAAAATATCAATTTAAAAATCAAATCTGGCGAAATGATCGGTATTATCGGCGGTATTGGTTCAAGTAAAAGTACACTTGTCAATTTGATTCCAAGACTTTATGATGTTACTTCTGGAAGTATTAAGATCTCGGGTCAAGATGTAAGAGACTACGATATTAAAACGCTTCGTGATTCCGTCGCCGTCGTTTTACAAAAGAACGTCTTATTTAGTGGTACTATTAAAGAAAATCTACAATGGGGTAAAAAAGATGCTACTTTAGAAGAAATCAAAAAGGTCTGTGAGATTGCCTGTTGTAACGAATTTATCACTAAATTTAAAGATAAGTATGACACCTATATCGATCAAGGTGGAACCAACGTTAGTGGTGGTCAAAAACAAAGACTATGTATTGCTAGAGCCTTACTAAAAAGTCCAAAAATCATTATTCTAGATGACTCTACCAGCGCTGTCGATACTAGAACTGACGCCATGATTCGTAAATCATTCCGTGAATATATTCCGGAAGTCACGAAGATAATAATTGCTCAAAGAATTTCTAGTGTCGAGGATTGTGATCGTGTTATTGTTCTAGATAATGGTGAAATATCTGCTTTTGATACACCTCAAAATTTACTCAAAAAGAATAAAATTTATCAAGAAGTATACAATTCTCAAGTTAAAGGAATTGATTCCGATGAGTAAAAGAAAAGGAAAACATACACTCCTACGATTACTAAAATATATTACTACCAGGTTTAAGAAACAATTATTTGTAATTATTGTAGCCATCATTATAAGTTCTATTTGTCACGTTTATGGCCAGTTATTTTTACAAGTTCTAATCGATGATTACATTACACCTTTAATAGGCCAAGAGAATCCTATCTTTACGCCACTTTTTCAAGCAATTGGAGTTATGGCTTTCGTCTATGCTATCGGAGTATTTACGACTTGGCTTTATTCACGACTAACAATTAATGTCAGTCAAGGTGTTTTAAAACAAATTCGTGACGATATGTTTAGACATATGGAAACTTTACCAATTCGTTATTTCGACGACAATAATCATGGTGATATTATGAGTTACTATATCAATGATACTGATGCCTTAAGAGAGATGATTTCGCAAAGTATTCCAAACTGTGTTTCTAATGCGGTCCTAATTATAGCGGCCTTTATCTCGATGCTAACCCTAAACGTTTATTTGACACTTATGATTGTCGTTGGTGTTAGTTTTATGCTCTTTATTGCGAGATACTTAGGTAGAAAATCCGCAACTTACTTTATTGCAAGACAAAAGACAGTTGCCAAAGTAAATGCTTACATTGAAGAGATGATCGATGGTCAAAAGGTCGTTCAAGTTTTTACTCACGAAGACGAAGCTAAAAAGAACTTTGATAAACTAAATGAAGAATTATATGAAAACACGAAAAACGCTAATATTTATGCCAACATCATTATGCCGATTATGGGAAACATCGGTTACTTAGTCTATGTCGTAATTGCTATTTTAGGCGGCTTCTTGGCTATTAAAACAAACACTTTATCAGTTGGAGCCATCGCTTCTTTCTTACTTTTGACAAGAGGTTTCACCATGCATATCAATCAATTATCTCAACAATATAATTCGATTGCCTTAGCCTTAGCGGGAGCCAACAGAATCTTTGAACTAATCGATGAAAAGAGTGAAGAAAACGCTGGTAAGATTACTTTAGTAAATGCTGTAAGGCAAGAAGATGGAAGTTTAAAAGAAACTTCGACTTACACTGGAATTTGGGCTTGGAAAAAGCCTGACGTTAAAGAGCTAATCGAATTAAAAGGTGATA
>CANQDB010000039.1 GCA_947591175.1 uncultured Bacilli bacterium | reverse complement strand
CTGAAGATTTAAATTTTATAGAAAAGGTTGCCAATAAAAATACAATTGAAGAAATATTAAATAAATTGTCTTATTTATATTCTTTACCTAAAAAATTGAAGTATAACGTTAATCAAAATTTGTTGCTTGATCAAATCGTTATTAAGTTGAGTGAGGTGTTTGAGAGTGAAAGTAGTAGGTGTTAAATTTAATACTGGAAATAGAGTTTATTATTTTACTCCTGGTGGTTGTAATACTAAAAAAGATATGGATGTAATCGTCGAGACGGAAAAAGGAATGCAATTTGCACGCGTCGTTGATCCGTCTAAAGAAGTAGATGAAAAAAATATTGGAATTCCATTGAAACCACTTATTCGTATTGCGACTGAAGCCGACCGTAAGCAAAATCAAAAGAACTTAAAGGAAAGTGAAAAAGCTCTTATTTTTGCTAGAGATTGTGCTAAAGAGTTAGACTTAGATATGCGTATCTTGGATGCATCTTTTACTTTTGATAGAAACCAATTACTATTTAACTTTGTGGCGGATGGCCGTATTGATTTCAGAGAACTTGTCAAAAAGATTGCTCAAAATTATCATACTAGAATTGAACTTCGCCAAATTGGGATACGTGATAAGGCTAAAGAAACAGGAGGTCTTGGACCTTGTGGCCGTTTCTTATGTTGTAGTAGTTTCTTAACCGACTTTAATAGTGTTTCGATTAACATGGCTAAAAATCAATATATTGCTCTTAATCCATCGAAGATAAATGGAGCCTGTGGTAGACTTCTTTGTTGTTTAAATTACGAAGACGAAGTCTATACGGAATTAAAAAAAGATTTGCCAGCCGTGGGAACTATTTTAGATACTTCAGATGGTAAAGGGAAAATCATTTCTTTGGATGTTTTCTCGAAAAAGGCTACAGTGGAATTTAAAGATCATCATACTTTAGTTGTCGATTTGAACGAGGTTAAATCTTAATGGAAGTTGTACATGATTTGTTAGGCTTTGAGGATATGAAAATCGTTCAAAACTCCGATTGGTTTGCTTTTTCTTTGGATTCAATTCTCTTGGCACAGTTTGTAACCATTCGTTTAGCGGACAAAGAAATTCTCGATTTATGTACAGGTAATGCCCCAATTCCACTAGTTTTATCAACTAAAACGAAAGCCCATATCACGGGTGTTGAAATTCAAAAAGATGTTTATGATCTTGCCTTAAAATCAGTAAAACTTAATCATAAAGAAGATCAAATAACTTTGTTAGAACGGGATTTAAAAAAATTAAATGAAGACTTTTCTATCGATACATTTGATGTTATTACGATGAATCCGCCTTACTTTAAGGCTAGTGCAGATAGTGTCGTGAATGAAGATAAGCATAAAATTATTGCTCGGCATGAAGTTGCTATGACTTTAGAGGATAGTTTACCTGTAATATTTGGATTATTAAAAAATAATGGCCATTTTGCTATGGTTCATCGAACTGAAAGATTTGTTGAAATTCTCGAATTGTTAAAAAAATATCATTTGGAGCCCAAACGTATCCAATTTATTTATGCTAATGAACAAAGTGAATCTCAATTATTTTTAATAGAGGCTAGCAAAAATGGTAAAAGTGGTGTAAAATTATTACCGCCTCTATATGTCCATGAAAAAGATGGTACTTATCGCCAAGAAATATTGGCTTTATTTGAAAAGAGTTGATGATGATGTCTCAAAAAAGTTATGCTGAGGGTGCTAAATTATATTTAATTCCGACACCGATTGGCAATATGGAAGATATTACTTTCCGTGCTCTTCGAATTTTAAAGGAAGTCGAAGTTCTTTTTTGTGAAGATACGCGAGTTACATCACTTTTATTGAAACATTTTGAACTAAGTAAAAAACTTATTCATTGTGATGATCATAACGAAGATAAAGTAAAAGAGGAGGCTCTTGCTTTTCTAAAACAAGGTAAAGATATCGGTCTTGTTACTGATAGAGGAACTCCTATTATTAGTGACCCAGGCTATAAAGTAGTTAGTTATGTTATTCAAATGGGATATCCTGTTATTAGTTTACCTGGTGCCACGGCTTTTGTTCCAAGTTTAACTGTGTCCGCTTTGTCGCCCGCTCCATTTTTATTTTATGGTTTTTTGAATGCTAAAAGTGCAAAACGGGAGAGGGAACTTGAAACATTAGAGCGTCTTCCTTATACTCTTATTTTTTATGAAGCACCGCATCGTATTGAAGATACTTTAACAAGTCTAAAAAAAGTTTTTGGTAATCGGCAAATTGCTTTATGTCGCGAAATATCCAAAATGTATGAAGAAATATATCGTGGGACAATTGAAGAAGTTTTAATGGAAATAAAAGATGGTATCAAGGGCGAATTAGTAATTGTCGTCGATGGCAACAAAGAGTTAGAGGATTATGCAGAACTTTCTTTAGTTGACCATGTAAAACTTTATATTGACGATGGACTTTTACCAAACGAAGCCATAAAAAAAGTAGCCAAAGAGAGAAAAATATCTAAGGCTATCGTTTATAATGAATATCATAAAGGGAAGTGATTCACTATGTATATTATTGTCGGTTTAGGAAATCCTGGTAAAGAGTACGAACAAACGAGACACAATATGGGTTTTCATTTTATCGATTTGTTTGCTAGTCAAAATGGAATAACTATTCAAAAAGAGAAATTCCATGGTCTATATGGCGAAGGAATGGTTGATGGCGAAAAGGTAATTCTTGTAAAACCTCAATTATATATGAACTTATCGGGTGAGGTAGTTAAAAAGTTCGTCGATTTTTACGATGTCGATTTAGATCATTTACTTATCGTTCACGATGACTTAGATTTACCACTTGGAACTTTTAGATTAAAAAAACAAGGTTCAAGTGGAGGCCACAATGGTCTTAAAGATATCGAAAAATATCTAGGAACAACTCTTTATAAGAGATTAAAAATCGGTATTTCAAACGATAAGACTATAGATACTAAGGATTACGTTTTAGGAAAGTTTTCTAAAGCTGACCAAGATGTTATCAGAAGTCTTGAAGAGCCAATATTATCTTTGTTAAATGATTTTCTTTGCTTGGATTTCGAAACACTTATGAATCACTATAATCAAAAATAGGAGTCTCTTATGAATATATTTGAAACATTATTACCAGATTTTTTTGAAAATAATGTTGGGTTCACTGGAATGACAGATGAACTTTTTTCCGTTGCGTGTATTTCTTTCTTTAAGAAGAAAAAGCGTTCTATTTTGATTGTGACTCCTTCACTTTTTGAAGCCAATAAGATATATGATTCTTTAGCAAACTACACGAAAGATGTTCTTTTCTTTCCGATGGATGACTTTTTAACAAGTGAAGCAATGGCGATAAGTCCTGATTTGATGATTACGCGGCTTGAAACTATTCACGAGTTACTTGATGGTAGTCCTAAAATAGTTGTAACTCACTTAATGGGATATTTAAGATATTTGCCAGTTCCAGAACTTTATAAGAAAAGTATTCTAACTATCGATTTAAATGACGAAATCGAGCCTCAAAAACTTGCTGATAAACTTTATCAATTGGGTTATCATCGCGAGACTATCGTTACTAAGACAGGTGAAATGGGTCTTCGTGGTTTCGTAATCGATGTTTTTCCAATTGATTCAGATCATCCTGTTCGTTTTGAATTCTTTGGTGATACTATCGATTCCATTCGTATCTTTGATGAAGAAACGCAAAAATCGATTCGCGAGGTAAAAACTGTTTCAATCTATCCTAACCACGAATTTATTGTCGATGAGTACCCTGAGGAAGAATATCAAAAACAAAAATATTTGCCACAGTATTCTAAAAAAGTGGCTTCACTTTTTGATTATTTAGATAATCCTGTAGTTATCTATAAAGACTACTCCCAAATGAAGGCAAGTTACGAGTCTATTATGGAAGAGGTATTCGCTTATCAAAGCACGAAGGATACCGACTTTAAAGGTTCATACTTTTTCCTTTTAGAAGAAATGCAGCCTAAAATACTCATGCACTATTTAACTATCGATAACTTAGCCCCAACTAAAGATGTGCGTCTTTTGGCTTTCACTTCAAAAGATATTCAATCATTTAACGAAAATATCGAAGCCATCAATAATTACCTAAGAGATAATCGAGAATTAGGTAAGACCATCGTCATTTCTTTAAAGGATTACAATATTAAGAGTTTTACTAAATATTTAACAGTTCCTTTTGTGAGAAGTTCTATCGAAAATATTTATCCACATGAAATAAACATTATTACTCAAGAGATAACTCAAGGTTTTACGTTTGAAAACTACATATTTTTAACTGCTAAAGAGTTGTTTCGTCATAGTACTCCTAAGAAAAAGTACAAGACAAATTTTAAATATGCTTCGAAAATCCGCGATATCAACAAATTAAACGTCGGAGATTACGTCGTTCATAATATTCATGGAATAGGAATCTACAATGGTATTAAGACTTTATCAAGAGGTGGTCTTATGAAAGACTATTTAGAAGTTTTATATCAAGGTAAAGATAAACTTTATATTCCCGTTGAAAAAATAGATTTGATAAGTAAATATTCTGGCAATGAAGGAATTTTACCGAAAATTAATAAATTGGGAGGCACCGAATGGCAAAAAACTAAGATGCGTGTTCGGGGTAAAATTCAAGATATTGCCCAAGAGTTATTGAAACTTTATGCTGAAAGAGAAATGAAAAAAGGGTTTGCTTTCTCGAAAGATACTACTTTACAAATCGAATTTGAGAAAGAATTCCCTTATGAAGAAACGAAAGATCAGTTAATATCCGTCGATCAAATCAAAGAGGATATGGAGTCAATTCATCCGATGGATAGACTTCTTTGTGGTGACGTCGGTTATGGAAAAACGGAAGTTGCTTTTAGAGCAATCTTTAAAGCAATTATGGATTCTAAACAAGTACTATACCTTTGTCCTACTACAATTTTATCTAATCAACAATATGAAAATGCTTTAGTTCGTTTTCAGCATTTTCCTGTAAATATTGCTTTATTAAATCGTTTTACTACTCCTAAAGAGACAAAGAGAATAGTCGAAGGCTTAAAAGATGGCTCTATCGATTTAGTGTTTGGAACTCATCGGTTGTTGAGTGATGATATTAGACCAAAAGATTTAGGATTATTAGTAATCGATGAAGAACAACGTTTTGGAGTTGTCCATAAAGAAAAAATCAAACAATATAAAACTAACGTCGATGTTTTGACACTTACGGCGACACCAATTCCAAGAACTTTACAAATGTCTATGATTGGTATTAGGAGTCTATCGTTAATTTCTACTCCACCATTAGATAGATATCCAGTTCAAACCTATGTGGTCGAAGAAAACCAACAAATTATCCGCGATGCTATTTATAAAGAATTGGCCCGAGATGGACAAGTTTTCCTTCTCTACAATCGTATTTCCGATATGGATTTGAAATTGTTGGAACTAGAACGCTTAGTACCTGATGCTTCCATCGGTTATGCTCATGGTCAAATGAGTAAAAATGAACTTGAAGAAAAAATGATGGCTTTTAACAATCACGAGTTCGATGTCTTGCTTTGTACGACTATTATCGAAACCGGAATCGATATGCCTAATGTCAACACCTTAATCATAATCGATGCCGATAGATTTGGGCTTGCTCAACTATACCAGATTAGAGGTAGAGTCGGTCGTAGTAATAAAATTGCCTATGCTTATCTCATGTATCAAACTGGTAGGGTCTTAACGGAAACTGCTTTCAAACGACTTAATGCTATCAAAGAATTTACGGAATTAGGAAGTGGTTTTTCGGTTGCAACTCGTGACCTTTCAATTAGAGGTGCCGGAGATATCTTAGGAAGCGAACAGGCAGGCTTTATCGATACCGTCGGAATTGACTTATACTTAAAGATGCTCCAAGATGAAATCGCACGTTTGAAAGGAGAACAACTACCTGAAGAAGAAACGGCTGATACTAAACCTTACTTGGATGTCGATACCCATATTTCCGATAATTACGTTTTCGATAACGACTTAAAAATCGAGATTCACAAGAAGATTAACGAAATCGATTCTTATAAAAAACTTTTAGCTGTTCAAAGCGAACTTGAAGACCGCTTTGGTAAGTTAGATGAAAACATGATTATCTATATGTACGAAGAATGGTTCGAAAAACTTGCTCGCCAATTATCTATTATCGACGTACGTACAACTAAAAATTCCATCGAGATTATCTTTAGCGAAGAGGCTTCGAAAAAAATTGATGGCGAAAAGATTTTCATGGAAGCCACCAAGATTACGCCGATGTTTAGGTTTGGAGTAAGAGGTCCTTGTTTTGCTGTTATTTTAGATACAATCCACTTGGAAAAACATTATATTTATTATCTTATCGATTTATTAAAAACACTTTTACCTGAATAACATAAAATATAGAATAGACGAGGTGATTATTATCAAACGTTATCAAGAAACTCAAAAAGTAGGGATATTTGGAATCATCGGTAACCTCTTTCTTTTTATTATAAAAGGTACCATCGGTCTAGTCAGTCATAGTCAAGCCATGATTGCGGATGCTGTCAATAGTGCGAGCGATATCTTTGCCTCGATTATGACGACTATCGGTAATAAAATCGCTCGTGTTCCCGAAGATAAAGACCATAACTTTGGACATGGCAAGGCCGAATATCTTTTTTCTCTATTCATCAGTTTATCGATGATTTTTCTATCTTTAAAAGTTTTGATTGATGCCATTTTTTCAATCATCCATAAAGACACAGTAATATATTCGTTTCCTTTATTACTTACTTGCGTTGTGACAATAGTTCTCAAATTAATACTTTACCTTTATACGAGACATGTTTATCAAAAGTATCCTTCCATTTTGATAAAATCAAATATGTGTGATCATCGTAACGATTGTGTTATTACGATTTTTACGTTATTATCGGTCATTTTAAGTAATTATGGCATCTATTTTGTCGATGGCATCGTAGGAATTCTTATCTCTCTTTGGATTTTATATACAGGAGTTCGCATTTTTTTAGAAAGTTATCATGTCTTAATGGATACTTCGTTAAGTGAAGAAGAGACTAAGGCTCTTGAAAAACTTGTCTTAAAACATAAAAAAATAAAACAAGTAAACGAAATTTACTCCATTCCGATAGGTTACAAATATATCGTCGTCTTAACTATCTATGTCGATGGGCAAATGAGTACCTTAGAAAGTCATACGATAGCCGATAAATTAGAGCAAGAAATCGTTCGGAAAATGTCCCAAATTCAAAAGGCAATCGTCCATGTAAATCCTCTTTAATAGAGGGTTCTTTTATTTGACAAAAAGCACTTATTACTGATATGATAAGGTTACTAAATAGAATAGAGGGTAATTATGGACGAGGAAATAAGAACACAATTTCAAGTCAAAAATTTAACTATTTTAAAAAATAAAATGCAATTAGATATCCGCAATAGTATGGATACCTTAACACTTGGTTTAAAAAACCTCTTGGATTTCGAAGTCGAGTCTGCCAAAACTAAAGTATTAAATATTTACCAGGACGTCGATGCGAAAATTAAAGATGGGGACCAAGATGAAATCTTGGTGTTACTAGGTGAACAATACTTAGAAGAGACTAAGAGTTATCTAAATAAAAAGAGGAAAGACCTTTTAAAATGTGTCGAATCTATTTCGTCACTTGATTCACTCGATTCTTATAAGACTTCTATTACGGATACGTTTACGGATTTCGATATCTTTTTAAAAGATAAATTGGTAACGTATATCGAAGAAGATTTAATGAAGCAGGTACGCAAATTGAGTACTAAAGTAGTCTCAAAGGAAAAACGAGATTTTGTAAATGACCGTATGGCTGTATTTCTCAAAGAACATTTCGTAAGAAGGCTCGTCGATAAGACTCAAGAACAGATGCAAATGCGTAATCGTTCACTCATCAACAATGCCTGTGATAATTATGAACATTTTTCCAATTTGCCCACAAACTGTTGATATAAAAGGACTTTGTCCTCTTTTTTTTGACTAAGTGCTGGAAAATATTACCAAAGAAAAAGCCCCTTAAATTGCTTATAATATAAGTGTAGTAGTTTTAGTAGTAAAAATATATTTATATTCTAGGTATAAACATTCTTTTTGTTGGAAAACTAGATATTGGAAAGTGGGGATTTTATGAAAACAACAGGTGTTGTTAGAAGAATTGATGATTTAGGTCGTATCGTCATACCAAAAGAAATACGTAAAAGTTTGCGAATAAGAGATGGGGAGTCGCTTGAAATCTTTGTCGATAAAGATATGATTGCTCTTAAAAAGTATTCGCCAATGAACGATATGGACGATTTGGCCAAAACTATGACGGATGCAGTTTATCAAGCACTTAATGCCATTATGATAGTTACGGATCGTGATGAAATTCTTGCTTGTTCACTTCCTTTTAAGAAAAAATATCAAGGAAAGAATATCAGTAAGAACCTCGAGAGTGTTATTATCGAGAAGAGAGAATTGACAACTCCATATCGTGCTAAACTAGAATTGTTGGATGGGGTCTTTGAAGAGGGTTTCTTTATCGGCGAAACTATTTATGTCGATGGTGACCCAATTGGCGAAGTAATCGTGTTCGACCCTGAAAAAAGTATTTCGGATACCGCCCATGCCTTGGCTATAATTGTGGCTCAATTTTTAGAAAAACATCTTGAACAATAATTTTATCTATGTTATAATCTAGCCATATTCAAAGGTTTTGATGAAAGAGTCCTGTGATTAGTAATACTTAAAGAGACCTTGGTTAGGTGCAAGCAAGGAGTATAAAAATTACGTGTGATATGGCTTTCGGAATCTTTTTGTCGATAAGTAGGCAAAAACGTAAGATAGGCGTTAACTATTGAATAAGTGTGTAATATGACAGTTTATTATGAACTAAGGTGGTACCGCGGAAAAAGTTGTTTCGTCCTTAGAAAAAAGTAAATTGTCTTTTTTTTGGAGGGATAATAATGGAAAAATATTACATTTCAACCGCTATTGCTTATACATCAGGTAAGCCTCATATCGGAAATACTTACGAGATTGTTTTAGCTGACGCAATCGCTCGTTACAAACGTTTCCAAGGATATGAAGTGTACTTTCAAACGGGAACTGATGAACATGGTGAAAAAATTGAACAAAAGGCTAAAGAAAAAGGAGTAACGCCGCAAGAGTTCGTCGATGACATCGCTTCTCAAATTAAATCTATTTGGGATGTAATGAATACAAGTTACGATAAGTTCGTTAGAACGACTGATCCAATTCACGTCGAAAAGGTGCAAAAGATCTTCCGTAAACTTTACGAACAAGGAGATATCTATAAAGGAACTTACGAAGGATTATATTGTACTCCGTGCGAATCTTTCTTCACTGAAAGCCAGTTAGTTGATGGCAAATGCCCAGACTGTGGACGAGAAGTCCACCAGGCTAAAGAAGAAGCCTATTTCTTTAAGTTATCTAAATACCAAGATAAGTTAATGGAGTATATCGAGAGTCATCCTGACTTTATTCAACCTGTCTCTCGTAAAAACGAGATGGTCAATAATTTCTTAAAGCCTGGCCTACAAGACCTATGTGTCTCACGTTCTAGTTTCACTTGGGGAATTCCTGTAGATTTCGACGATAAGCATATTGTCTACGTCTGGATTGATGCCTTATCTAACTATATTACTAATATCGGATATGATCCAGATGGAAGTAGTCCAGAATATGCTAAATGGTGGCCCTGTGACTTACATTTAATTGGTAAAGATATAATCAGGTTCCATACTATTTATTGGCCTATTATCCTTATGGCTTTAGGAGAACCTTTACCAAAGAAAGTTTTCGGTCATCCATGGATGCTCTTTGCTTCTGATAAAATGAGTAAGAGTAAGGGAAACGTTATGTATGCGGACGATTTGGTTAAACTCTTTGGAGTCGATGCTATCAGGTATTATGTTTTACACGAGATGCCTTTTGCAAACGACGGTAATATTACATATGATTTAATTATCGAACGGTACAATAGTGATTTAGCAAATGTTTTAGGTAACTTAGTTAATCGGACTATTTCGATGGCCCATAAGTATTTTGATGGTAAAGTAACAAATAAGAAGACTCCGACCGACTTCGATAAAGATTTTGTTGATGCTATCAATAGTTTGGCAACTAAGGTTGACGAAAAGATGGATAATTTAGAAGTCGGTAATGCTTTAGAAGAGATAATCGATTTGTTTAGAAAGAGTAATAAGTATATCGATGACACTGCACCTTGGACACTTGCAAAAGATGAAACTAAAAAAGATACTTTAGAGACAGTTCTTTATAATCTTTTAGAGTCTATCCGAGTAGGTGCTGTTCATTTACAAGCCTTTTTACCAGATACTGCCAAGGCTATTTTAGAGCAATTAGGTACAAGTGAAAATACAAGTACATATCTTGATGCTCTTACTTATCAAGTAAACGAAGCCAAGCCGTTATTTATGCGAATTGATAAAGATAAGAAATTGCAAGAAATCGAAGACTCCTTGTCATAAAAAGTGTAAACTCTATAATTATTTGTAACTTCTTTCTTTTAAGTCCTTTTTGTTTTATGTTATAGTGAAATGGTAGTCGCTCAAATAAACAGAAAGGAAAAAATATTTATGCGAGTCTTTACTTTAGCTGGTGAAGTGATTACGGTCCTAATGTTTTTGTTTTTAATCTTGCTCTTTGTGGCTTTAACGATTACTACTGAAAACATGTTAGATTTAGTTTATGTTGGATTTTTACTACTTTGTTTTACTCGTTACGTAGGTGTAAGATTGGGAAGATAAATTACCAAGTATTGGCGAATTTACTTTCCTTTTTTTGTG
>CANQDB010000038.1 GCA_947591175.1 uncultured Bacilli bacterium | reverse complement strand
GTTTTAATTTTAGTATTTTATTTATGTCACATAAAATTTGATTTGTTTATCAAATTTTTAAAGTTAGTTATTTTATCAAAATATTTGATATCCCTATGCCAATTGATTTGAATATTGCTTATGCTGAATATCATAATTAATTATCAGCCATTTGGTTTAACATAACTTTTCATTAAAAAAACTCAACCATACGAATTTGAGTTTCCTATCACATTGGTGCCTTAGAAGGGACTTGAACCCATACGATGTTGCCATCACTGGATTTTGAGTCCAGCGCGTCTACCAATTCCGCCACTAAGGCAAGTTACAAAATAGATTATACCATAAAAAGAAAAGTTTTCCACAAAAAATTGTGGATTTTTTTTACTATTCTATCATAATTGGTAACAATTGTCTTTCCCAAATAGTTAGCACTTTCTTTTCATTTTCTAGAACATCATTGTTGAACTTGCTCCTAGCCTGGACTATTTTGCCATTTCTAACCTCAATAGTTACTAGTGATTTTTGGGGACTTTCTTTTAAACGCATAAAATAAATTTGACAAATATTATCACTGTATTGTTTAGCGTAAGTTCTAACACAATTAGACATTTGTCTACTTTCATCGATTAAATCTTGCACACTTTTGGCAGGAAAAATAACGTATTTATCATCTTCAAAATTATTAACAGTAAGAAAAGAAGAAAGCTTTTTAATTTTTTCATCTATCTCTGGAGATTTATCTGCTATTTTCTTAGCCAAAGTTTGATCGTGTGCTTCCAAAAGATTTGAAGGGAATAGCACTCTTTTATCATGCATATTCATGCCTAAAGTTTCGGCCGCATCAATATAATCACAATACTCAAACAAATTATCTTTTCGTAAATTTTGCTCGTCAAAATAATCCTTTAATTTTTCGAAAGATACATATCTAGAAAGATCATCCATCAGATAATCGTTCTGGTCAAAAAATCTAATAACATCCTTATTGAAAGTTGGAAATTTTCTTAAAAAATCAAGTTGGGCATAAGTGATATCCATTTCTTTCATTAATGGATAATACTTTTTTTCAACCCCAAAAGTATCCTTAAAATTACCTTTGTAAGCAATCAAATTAGATGCATGAAAAGCCAAGTTATAAAGTTTCATTTTAATTAAATACTCAAAAGTCCGGTAATAAATAGGATAACAAGTAAGAGATGAAAGATGTAACATAGAACTATCCAAAAAATCTTTTCCTTCCCATATGTAACTGTACTTATAAAAAGGTACTTGTTTTAAATCTTCCAAATTATCAAGATATAAAAAGGCGTCCTTATAATCATCTATCCAATCAAATTTCTCCATTGCAGTTAAAGGTAAATTTTCTTCATCCGCTTCTAATGACTTATACTCCTTATCGTAATCAGCAAAGTAATAATCTTTCTTCTCATAAATATCCGTAATTCCATCTTTCGTAACATGATAAACTTTCTCAATACTAGGATAGTTTGATCTAATGTTATCATGGGCGAATTGAACAGCAAAAATATGCTTATTCTTAAGGACATACAAATAAACTTCACCATCGTGAATATCGAATGCATAAAAATAGTTAACACTCATAGCAATTTTTAAATCATCTATTACTGCTTCTATGTGATATTTACTATTATCTAAATTTTTATATTCTTTGTGACAATTTAGGCAGACCCCATCTTCGAGCAAATTAAAACAATTAGAACAATAAAGCTTATGTGAAGAACTATCTTCGATAACCATCTCACTTAATTTTCTATCAATAAAACTAATTACTTCTGGAGGAATATCCTCATATTTTTTCCAACATGTTACTTCTTTCGTCAAAGGAGGCTTACGAAAAACATAGTCCGTAAATGTATCATTAAAAGAAAGTTGTTCCATACTTCGTCACCCAAAACTAGAATAGCATACATAAGTTTGAGAGTCAATACCAAAAAAAGGAGATTTTAGCTATCATCCTCTTCTTGACTAGTTTCATGATAACGTGATTCGTACAAATCGACTTCATCCACATAACCCCCACCATTATCGATAAAGGTATCCATGGGAGGTAAATCTTCGATCGTCGACAACCCAAAATAATCCAAAAACTCATGCGTCGTAGCATAAAGAATTGGTCGACCTGGCAAGTCACTTCGCCCTACTTCTTTGACGAACCCTTTAGCAACAAGTTTCCTAATTAATTGGTGGCTTCCAACTCCTCTTATCTCGTCGACCTTAACTCTAGTAAGTGGTTGATTGTAAGCAATAATTGCCAAAGTCTCCAAAGCAGCCTGACTTAAGAAATTAGTCTCCGGATTTTCAATCAACTTTTTATAATAATCTTTGTGTTCCTGTTTAGTCGTCAATTTAAAAGTATCTCCTAAAAAATGAATGCGAATTCCGCGACTTGCTTCTTCGTACTTTTCTCTTAACGAACTAACTAACTTCTTTGCTTCTTCTTCATCGACTTCCAAAATCGAAGTAATTTGATTTAAAGTTAAGCCATCTTCCCCAACGACAAAGAGAAGCCCTTCTAAGACCGCCTCTAAATTAACTTCTTCCATCATGCTTTCACCTCTTTATTAGAACAGTAAATCGATTCGAAGTTTCCCTCTTGTTCGATTACTAACTCGTGATCTTTTGCCATTTCTAAAATCGTTAAAAATGTAACCACGATATATTCTTTCGTCAAGACATCGAATAAATCAAAAAAAGATACCCGTTTTTTAGTCTTCAAAATGCTCTTAATCGATTTCCTTCTTTCTTCGACTGTAATTTCCCGCCTTGTCACTTTTGTCTCCAACGGTTTTTCTTCTTTTTTCTGTTTCAAAAACCGTTCGAAAGCAGCCACTAAATCATCTAACGTAACATCCGTACTGATAATCGTCTTTTCATCGCGATATTCCGTTAGTTTTTCTGGTAACTTCGTGTAAAATTCGTGTCGAATTTCCTCTAATTCGCGAAAGTTTTCCGTCATGTCTTTGTAACGTTGATACTCGATTAAACGATTTACCAAATTAGTCTTAGGATCTTCTTCCTCTTCTAAAGTTTCTTCTTCGTGACGTGGTAACAACATCTTGGACTTCATTTCCATTAACTCCGAAGCCATGACTAGATATTCACTGGCAATATTCAAATTCAATTTTTCCATACTTTGGATATATTTTAAATACTCTTCGGTGATAACTTCGATTTTGATATCAAATAAATCCATCTTGTTCTCTTTTATCAAATGTAAAAGTAAATCGAGAGGTCCTTCAAATTGATCGATTTTAACTTCGTATTCCATCGGTAACCTCCTTTACGATTTGCTATAAATATTATAACGAATACCAAAAAATCCGTCAAACAATATTCACATTTTAAAAACTTTGCGTTATAATAAACCTGTTACCAAACGGAGAGTTGTCTGAGTGGTCGAAAGTGCGGCACTCGAAATGCCGTGAACGTTCTTGCGTTCCTAGGGTTCAAATCCCTAACTCTCCGCCATTGTGTTGATAAAGTCCGTTAAGGATTTTTTTCTATAGGAGCCTTTATGAAGAGATTTACGATGAAAGATGAGAGTTTTACCTGTATCCATTGTGGAAAACCTGTTGCAAAACTTAATTATACAGCAAGAGACCATTGCCCTTTTTGCCTATATTCACGTCACGTAGATATCATGCCAGGAGATCGTGCTAACCCCTGCCAAGGCATATTAGTTCCCATTGGTATTGAGAAATTTAAAGATACCTATAAGATAATTTACGAGTGTAAAAAATGTCATCAACAACATAAAAATATCATGGCTAAAGACGACAATATGGATTTGATTATCGAGTTATCGAAGAATGCGTAAAAGCATTCCTTTTTTTAATCAAAAAACCTAAGGAGTTTAATCCTTAGGACGGAAGAATAAAGCAAAGAAGAAAGTAAATACGATGGCTACGACTATTCCAGAAGAAGAAAAGTCGAACATACCCATGGTAAGACCGACAATACCATAATCCGCGGCCTTAGCCATCGCCCCATGGGTAAGTAAATGTCCAAAACTTGTAATTGGAACCAATGCCCCTGCCCCAACGAAGTTTACTATCATATCGTAGATGTTAAAAGTATCAAGGAAAGCTCCGACGACTACAAAAATAGATGTGATGTGGCCAGCTGTCAATTTCGTATTGTCCAAAATAATTTGCGCAATTAAACAGACGGCACCCGCAAAAAGAAAAGAATAAATATAAGTTTGAATCATTCTACGACCTCCCAACTGACAGCATGGGCAATACTTAAAATAGATTGATGTTGATAAGCAAAAGTTGGTGAAAATAAAGCCCCAGTCGTCACGAATAAAACTCGCTTTACGGTTTTCTTTTTCAAAAGTTTATAGATATAGCCATAATTGACAAGTGCACTACAGACAGGTCCACTTCCTCCGGCTAGAACTTCTTTTTGATCAGCCAAATTATATAGCATTGTCCCACAGTCGTTATAGTTACCCTGTAAATCGATTCCATATTCAGTCTTCATATAATCGATTAAAATCTCTTTACCATAGACACCTAAGTCGCCAGTTAAAATCATATCGTAATAATTAACATCTCTTTTTAAATCAGTAAGATGCCGGTAAATTGTATCCGCGGCCGCCGGAGCCATAACTGCACCCATATGTAATGGGTCAGTTTGACCTAAATCTTGAATAATCCCGATAGTCGAACTCTCGACTCTAACATCACTTTTTTCATTCGAAAGTAAAAGACTTGCCCCTCCAGTCGCCGTAAAAGTTGCCGTACTTGGTTTAGGTGCTCCATATTCCGTCGGATTACGGAATTGTTTTTCACTTCCCATATTGTGACTTGATGTTGCACAAATCACCTTTTCTGCTTGTCCACTTTCCACAAAGTTAGCCCCGATAATAACTCCCTCCATCGAAGTTGCACAAGCACTATAGATTCCTAAAAACGGTATCTTCAATGGCTCTACAGCATAACACGAAGAAGTAATCTGATTTAATAAATCCCCTGAAATAACTAAATCGACATTCTCTTTTTTTAAATGCACCTTATTAAGTAAAATATCGAAACTATCTTTTAAAAGACGGACCTCGGCCTGTTCCCAAGTCTTTTCATTATTATATAAGTCGTCGTAACTTTTATCGAAGTATTTCCCTAAAGGTCCCTTTTTTTCATAAGGACCAGATACTGTCGAAGTATCTTGTACGTAAACATTTTTATATCGTTGTGTCATCGTCCTATCCTCCCATAATAATTAACCTTAAAAGGCCAAAGAACCACGCGGAAACAACACCGTACAAAATAACACTTCCCGCCAGTTTAAAAATATTGCTTCCAATTCCGTAAATCGGCCCTTCTTTACGATACTCAATTCCAGCACTCGTCATGGAGTGGGCAAAACCGGTAATCGGTATAATTAAGCCGCATCTAGCAAAGGTTACCCATTTGTCGAAAAAGCCCAAGGCTGTAAACAACGAAGCAAAGAAAATAAGGGTAATTATCATAAAAGTAGAAGCATCTTTTGAACTAATGTGAAGCCACCACGAATAAAAATCTACTAAAAATTGACCAAGTACTCCAACTAACCCTCCCGTCACAAAAGCAATAAACGCATTTTGGACTCTCGTCTCATGCGGTTTATGTTTCTCTACTAACTCGTCGTATTTCTTTTTTTCCATTCATCTTCACCTAATCCTAGTATGGCTAAGTTTTCTAATACTATACCGATTTTTCTTGAAAAATAAAGTCCTTTATGGTATAATAAGCCAAGCATTAAAGGGGAGAAATAAAAATGACCATCGAGGAACTAAAAGAACTAACTAACAACACTTATATTTCAGATGTTGCACCTTTACTTTCACAATTAAATATTACTAGCAATGAAGACAAACTTGCCTTTTTAGAACTAGTCTACACTTATAATAATGACTTTATTAAGGACCAAGAAAAAAGAATTCGCCTAGCAAAACAAAGAGAAAAAGATAGTAAAAAGAGCCTTATCATTCCTCAAGTTAATGAAACTTTAATAAATTCTGAAACACCAAGAGAAGAAGTAGAAACCAAACCTTTAGGAACTAAAGCCCAAGAGATTCTATCTTTACTTGAAATAAGTGATTTAGACGAAGTAACATCTCTCCTTCCCGACAAAAACAATCCATCTTTTGCCTGGATTATGAATCAAGTCATGGTTACCTATTATAAAGATATAGTCTTTTTAAATAGTTATCTTCATTCTCCTCAATTAGAGTTACCTCTAAAAGAAAAAGAAGAACTGCAAAAAGGACTCGTTCGGAAGAACCAAATCTTCAACATTTTAAAAAATTATCGAACAACCTTAAATGAAGATGAATTAACTGAAAAGACTGAACCTCCTTGTCTTATCCATCTTGAGACACCAAAAAAAGAATCGTACTTAGAAAAAGATATCGAAAGTCTTTCTCCTGAACTTTATATTCACTTTTTAAAAATCTACGAACCATTCATCAAAGGAGAACCTGTTTTATCACACCATATGGGTAACAACCGCTACAACAAACTTGTGGTCGTCAAAAATAGAGTTCATCAGGCACGTATTTACACAGTTCATCTTACCGATAACATCCAAGTACTATTAGGAGCTTTAAATAAAAAACAAGATTGGGGTAAAATGGAAACAAACTATGTGGGTAATCGTTACAGTAGTTTCACCTTCCAAAGAGATAAATTACTAGAGCAAATTCAAGATGACTCATTTATCGCTCTTAATCAAGAAAGAACTGAAAGAGTTCTAACTCTTTTGAAAAGAGGTGCTAAGTAATATGGATCTTAAAGATCAAGTAAAAGAACAAATAGACTTATTACAAAAAGATGATGAACCAAGTGATCGTTTTCTTTTCTTCCAATCGATATTTAAGAAGTTCAATTCTCTTGAACTAGGAGAGTTTAATGACTTAACTGAAGGAGAATGGCTAGGACTTTTTATAATGGTTAACGACGATAAAATATCACTAGAGGAAGTAAAAAGAAGGATTGCTCTTATCGATGAATTTATTATTGAAAAAACACCTGATGACTTAGAAATATTTCTAACATTTATAAAAACAGCCATGGCTAAAATTAATGACTATAAAAAGAATAGTCCATTATCAGTCATAACCCAAATAATAAAGGACCGTCCTAACAAATCTGATAATGTCAAACTACTTGATTTAATAGTCGCTTGTCATAGTGAAAATAACGAAAAAGCACTTGACCAATGGATAGAAATGCTAGGTTTTAAATTAGAATATACAGTTGGAATCGATTTCTTAGCAAAAGAACAAAATCAATACAATACCAAGATTGTCAAAAAAGCTTTAAAACGCGGAGTAAAAGCATTAAAAGATGCCTATCATTTCACTCCCCTTATCCAAGTACTTCAAAGTTATCAAAGTGACTATTTGCACGAATTAGAAAGAAACAACAAAAAGAAAAAAGTTTTAAGAAAACAGTATGAAGACTTATTAGAGGGACTTGAAAAAGGCACTTCATTTAAAGAAATAAAGAAAGAATGGACTAATTTTACTCCAGAAATTCAAATTGCTTTAATCGAAGAAGTCTTAGAAACACAAAACGCTAAAGAAATAAGTCTACTTCAAGAAGAGCAAAGTTTAGAACACCATAATTTAATTTATAATTTACTAATCAATCAAGATGTTCATCCTAGTATCTTAATGGAACTTGAAAAAGAAAACTTTGAAGAAGAGAAACTAAGAGATATAGTTGACTTATTAAGTCAAGCTCACTTTCCACTAGGAAGTATAACTAACATAGAAGCATTAAAAGAACTTCTACAAAGCGATAAAGAAACTATTACGAATCTACTTGCCTACTTTAAAACTGGGGCTATAACCATCGATTTTTTAAATAGTCACGCGGACATTCTTACTACTAAAAAAGATAATATTAAACAAGTTTTCGCTTTACTACAACAAGAAAATGGAACCTTTACAAATTCTTCCTATAATCCAAACCTATTGTATTTAGATCCAGAAATTATCCAAGAACGCCTAAATTTAGCCAAACGTTATGGTTTGACATTAGGAAATAATCCAGATACTTTCAATCTTTTAGGTAATGAGGCTCTTTTTGATTTAATTGACTTTGCTATTGAAAGAGAGTTACCAATCGGAGAAATAATTAAAATAAATGGGAACCCCGAAGAGTTAGTAAAAGTTAAAAAACGTCTTCTAATTGCTCAAAACTTTGGTTTAGACATTTTGACAACCGAAGATGAAATACGTTATAGCCTGATTTCAGGAAATTCCTTTATCGTTACAGCAAACACCTTAGACGAAGTTATTATCGACGATACACCTTTTAATCAAGAGGACAATTTGAGAAATATATTAACTAACTATCCAAGACGAAGTATAGTTGAAAGTGAAGAGATAAAAGCACTCGATGAAACTTATCTAGATGCCGAGAAAGAATGTTATAACTTCAATAGTGTTCGTATTTCACGAAACAAACTTTTACGTAATCTAACTACCCTAAAAGAACATAGTGATATAGATAATCCAAATCTAATCTATCAAGCAGCACTATTCAACACTATCCTAAGTCAAACTGAAATAGATACCTTAAAACAATGTCTACAGCCAAATGAAAAGAGAATCTAACTAACTAGGTTCTCTTTTTTAGGCTACTAAGCGTCTTTGCAATTTCGTTAAAATTTTACTTTCACTACGGGAGACTTGAACTTGGGACATTCCTAAATCTTCAGATGTCTCACTTTGGGTTTTATCCTCAAAATAACGATATTCGATAAGTTTTCTTTCATCCTCCGGAAGATTAGCAAGTTCACGATATAAATCTTGAATTCTAGCGTCGTACTTCTTCTCTTCGAAAGAAATCGTATCACCTAAAGATAAATCCTTGCCATCGTCATCTTCGTTTAATGAAGCATCGAGTGACAAGACATAAGCACACGCTTGATGACAAGCCTGTATCTCTTCTAAAGGAATTTCTAAAAATAAAGAAAGTTCAGAATCCGTTGGATTCCTCATAAATTTTTGCGCAAGTACTTCTTTGGCTTTGAGGATACTCTTCGATAACTTCAAAACATCTTTGCTAACTTTAATCGACCTATCCTCTCGTACGTATTTCAAAACTTCTCCCATAATATACTTGTAAGCGTACGTCGAAAAACTACTTTGATAACTTTGATCGTAATGCTTAAAGGCTTCGGTAAGTCCCATCATCCCCACCTGATACAAGTCTTCTCTATCACAATAAGGATAGAACTTTGAAATAATGGAATAAACCATCCGACTGTAATCCTCTACTAGTTTTTCTTCTCCCATAATCTTATCCTCTTTTCGTAACTATTTACACTATAGAATAATTTTTTAAAATTTTATACCTATTCGACAAAAGAAGCTAATAAAAACAATTTACAAAAAAGGACAAAGAAAAACAATACATTGCGTATTGCTTAAATTATGATGCTGCTTTAAGAGATAAAACTTTGGAATCTTCTTTATAGACATTTAGCATCTCTTTAAATGTATCAATTCCTTCTAATTGAGGATCAAAATCCAAAAGTGGTATAACTTCCGGTAAATTATCTTTTCCTAAATAATTAGTAGTCCCAACACTCACGAAACTATAATTACTTAAAGTGGAACAATCTTGAAGCATTTTCTCTTCGAGAACTGTTGGCATTGAAGAAGCATTTGCTAACGATAACAAGGCTGTATCTTTCAAATTGCAGAAAACTGTATAACCTAAAGACGAAAGATAAGCCATCTGAATAATCATGTGTGAAGCATCTTTTACCTCGTTAATAATAGGTCCATCTAGACCTCTTTTTGTGATAAAATCGTTAAACGCTTGAATATGTAAACTAAGAATAGTACCATTACTTAATAACTCTCCCTTTTTATAGGAAACGACATCAAGGGAATCTTGAATAGAGTTAACAGGTCCTACGATTGTTAAAAATGAATCAAATAAGTTTGTATTCTCCATGATGCCACCTCCTTTTTTTAGACGTTCTAGATTATACCACAAATTCTAAAAAATTGCAAGAAAAACCTCGAGTAGCAAAGCATTTCGAGGTATTAATAACTTTCATAATAATTAACTTCATCTAAAACGTGACAAGTTCCTTGAAATAAATATTCTTTTCGTAAAAGTTTTTTTACTTTTGGCTGCCAATAATATTTAGATTCTTCCACTTGTTGTTCATATAATAAATTACTATTAGGAAAGTAATCATCTGAACTCATAAAAAGATTACCTTCTAAACTAACTTTATAAGTCCTAAAAGAAAAGTTACCAACTTGATTTTCCCAATAAAGTAAGTCACGAGCATTGCTTAAAAATATAGCATGTAGACGAGACGGAGCCATTGGTGCATAATATTTTCTTCCTTCTTCCATAGCTTTTTCTCTTCGTAAAAAATAATAATGATCTAACAAAATATCGAAATTAACTTCTTTTTCTTTAGGTACCGCTCCCCTAAACTTCATCTCTTCCATTGTTTCAATTATTTGATCGACATCGTAATCTTTATAACGAGCCATTAAAACACTACTTTCTTCATAAGTACTTCGATATAATTGATTACAAAAACTAGAATTAATAATAACTTTAGCCCCACTATGCCAAAGATAATCTTCATTACCAAGTCGATGGACGTGAAATAACTCTTCTTGCATCAAGACTCCCCCTTAATAAAGCGTTACCTATTATAGCACGAAATAGGAAGACATTCAATAATAATCTTTCTTAGAAACTAAACATTCCTTTGAGAACTCTTCCAAATAGTGAAAAGAATCCTAAAGGTTTTACTTCTTGATCTACTGTAACTGGATACTCTCCTAAAGTTTCACCATTCTGTTTTAGTAACACTTTGCCGACAACATCACCGGGTACCACCGGTAAGGAAATATTATCGAGAACAAGTTCAGTAGTCAAATTATCTAAAGTATCACTTTTTTTCGTAAGTGCTCCAATATCTTGCGTAGCAATAATACCTACTTTATCCAAGTTACCTAAATCGATGGAGACTTCGCCCAAAAGATCACCCTTAGCTTTTAATAACTGCATTTTATATAGATTAAATCCATAATCAAGTAAAGCAGCCGTTTCACTATTACGTACTTTACTGTTTTCTTCACCAAAGACCAAAGCGACGAGCCTTAAACCTTCTTTTTTAGCAGTTACGGCCATGCAGTAAAGTG
>CANQDB010000037.1 GCA_947591175.1 uncultured Bacilli bacterium | reverse complement strand
CATGTTGAATTATTTTTTTTAATGGATAAATATCATTACAATTTGACACTACTTTAGAAGTATAAACTTTTCCATTAATCATGATACCGGCATTATAAAATTGTGCTTTAAATTTATCACTAACTTCTACTAAATCTTTGAAAGAATCCTTTGATAAATTGGCAGTGTTAAATTCTAATTCTTCATCTTTAATCGGAAATTGTTTAACAAACAAACCATCCTTAAAGATTATGTCCCTTAGATTGCTTTTCGAAATGGATTTATAATATTGAGTAGATTTGTGATAAGCAAATATAAATACTCTTCTTCTTTTTTGTGGTAATCCATATTCTCCAGCATTAATAACTCTCCATTGAACGCCATATCCACTATCCATAAAACTTCTTAAGATAATACCAAAATCTCTGCCCCTTTGTTTGGCAGGAGATAATAGCAATCTATCTACATTTTCTAGTAGAACAAATGGTGGTTTCTTCGCCTTTAATATATCATTAATAGCCCACCATAAAACGCCTTTTTTACCTTCAATACCTTTACTATTTGAAAGTGTTTGAGCAACAGAATAATCCTGGCATGGAAAACCTCCGACTAAAAGTGTGTGATTTGGTATTTTCTTTTTATCAACCTGGAAGATATCAACGTTACTTGCATCTTTTTCTCCAAATCTTTTAACATAACAATCAAAAGCTTCTTGTGTTTTTGTTGCAGGTTCCCATTGATTAGCCCATAAAAACTTCCAATTACCATTTTCTTTTACTTTATCTTTAATGAGCTCAACTCTATTTAAACCACATCTAAATCCACCAACACCGGCAAATAACTCTACTACGGTCTTCTCCATGCTTTATACCTCCTGACATTGTTTAAAGTTATCAAATATATTATAATATATTTGATTGGAAAGATTAATATTTGACTCATATATTATATAATATTGGAGAAAAAAGATCAACCTTATACTTATATTTTAACCCAATCTTTAAATTAAAACAAGATCGAAAGGAGAATTTTATGAAGAAAGGTAGACTATACAACAGGCAGGAAATAGAAATCATATCTAAGTCAGCAATTGGCAAAACAATTAATGATATTTTAAATGAAGAACTTATTACAATTGAAAATAATAATACATCTAACAAAGGCGGACTAGGACAGCTAGTAGAACAATATCTATTTGGTATTCAAACAAACAGTGATTCAGAACCAGACTTTATGCTGGCCGGTATTGAGTTAAAAGTAACTCCATATAAAAAATTAAAAAATGGTAAGTTATCGGCTAAAGAAAGATTAGTATTAAATATAATTGATTATATGAATGAGTATAAAAATGAGTTTAGAACAAGTCATTTTTGGTTTAAAAATAATACTATTCAACTATTATGGTATTTATGGGAACCAAATAAAGATAATAAAGATTTAAAAATTACTCATGAGAAATTATTAGAGTTAGCTAATAATGAAGATTTAAAACAAATTGAAGAAGATTGGAACTATATTATAAAGAAAATTAAAGATGGAAAAGCACATGAAATATCTGAAGCGGATACTATGTATCTTGGAGCTTGTCCTAAAGGTGCTAATGCTGAGTCATTGCGCGAACAACCATTTAGTGATATTCCGGCAATGCAGAGAGCCTTTTGCTTTAAAAACTCTTATATGACTCAATTAGTTAGAAAGTATATTGGAAATTATGCTGATGTTGAAAAGATTCTTAAAAGTACAGAAGATTCATTTACTGAGTTTGTTAATAATATTATATGCAAATACAGAGGAAAGACTCAAAAGGAATTAATGAAAGATTTTAATATAGATTCAACAGCCAAAAATATTAATAGTATGTTGGTAAGTAGGATGTTTAATGTTAAAAGTAAACTGGGAGAAACAGAAGAGTTTCAAAAAGCTAACATTATCCCTAAAACCATTAGAATTGAAGAAAATGGAAGAATAAGAGAATCTATTTCTTTTCCAGCTTTTAAGTTTACAGATATAGTGGAGCAAGATTGGGAAACTTGTGATTTAAGAGAGGAACTTGAGACAACTAAATATATGTTTTTCATATTTAAGAAAGAAAAGGATGATTATGTATTTAAGGGTATAAAATTGTGGAATATGCCCGAAATGGATATTGAAACATCTGTGATGGAAATGTGGAAGAAAACATATAACACTATTAAATCTGGAAACATTGTTAGATATATTAAAGACGGTAAAAGAAAAACTAATTTTGTTGGTATGAGTGAAAATGAAGTCTGTCATGTAAGACCGCATGGTAGGGATTCAAGAGATACTGTAAAATTACCTGTAGCAGATAAATTAACTGGTGCAACAGAATATACTAAACATTGCTTTTGGATAAATAATAATTATATTAAAGAAATATTTAAAGAATATTTGTAAGGTAGTTGTTTTATGGATTCATTAAGTAAATCTATTTCGGATTTTTTAAGACAATATATAGATATGTTTAATAGTATTGATTTTGAAAAATATATAACATCTTTAACTATATTTGATGATATAAAAAGTATTATTAAAGACATAGATTTTCAAAAAATAGAAGATGGATATAAAACACAAATGAAAAGAATTCTGCTTTGTGGTTTTTACCCTGCTAGGTATATTAGAAGATTAACTATAAAAGAAATTGCAGATGCAAAAAATGATGGAGAACTAGTTTCAATATTAAGCAATCAAATAATCAAAAATATGGATTCATATAAAAATGATTTCATAATTCTATTTCCTAAATATAAAAATATAATAGATGAAGTTTATGATTTGTATAAAAAGAACAAATATAGACTATGTATTTTGTCTTTAATAAATATTTGTAGTCTAATTTTTAATAAAACCTTTATTAATACTGATCCTTTTGAAAAAAATGCTACTCTACAAAAATTAAAGGAAGCTAATGTCGTGGAAGAAAATGAAAATAGATATATGATTTTTCTTCCAGTAATGGATAAAGAATCTAATATAATTTCTAAATCTTTTTATAAAAATCCTGAAGATTATAAAAAACATTCTTATAATAGAAACGCAATCATTCATGGATATGTTGATGATTATGATAATGAATTAAATTGTTTAAGATGGTTTTCAGTTTTATATAATATATTAGATATAATAAAAGAATTTTTAGATAAGAAAAACATCTAAAAAATATATAACTGCTCTATTTACTATGTGATTAATTGGAGGCTAACTATAATGATATATATAACAGGAGACACACATAGAGATTTTTCGAGACTCTTTAAGATGGATGCTAATACCGAAGATATTTTAATAGTCTTAGGAGATGCTGGAATTAATTATTATCTCAATAATGAAGATATAATGCTTAAAAAATATTTAAAAGATTTTAAATTAAAATTATTTTGTATTAGAGGAAATCATGAAGAACGACCTGAAAATATAAAATCATATAAAGAAAAAGAAATGTTTGGTGGTAAGGTATTTGTTGAAGAAGAATATCCTTATCTTATATTTGCTAAAGATGGTGAATCTTATAATATAGATGGAAAAAGTGTTCTTGTTATAGGAGGAGCTTATTCAATAGACAAAGAATATCGTTTATTATATGGATATCAATGGTTTAAAGGTGAGCAATTAAATCAAAAAGAACAAGAAAAAATTTTAAAAAAAGTTAAAGGTAAACATTTTGATGTAGTATTAACACATACTTGCCCTTTAAAGTATGAACCCAAAGAAGTATTTATGCAAGGTTTGGATCAATCAAAAGTAGATAAATCAATGGAAATGTTTCTAGACAAAGTTGAAGAAAATATTGATTATGATAAATGGTATTGTGGGCATTATCATACTGAGAAAAAAATTGATAAATTAGAGTTTATGTTTGGAAGAATAAAAATATTTTTAAAAGATGAATTTGTTCCTAAGTATGATAGAAATGGATATGAAATAATAAGAGATTTTTGTAGTCAGGAAACCATTCATAAAAACAAAGTATGTTGTCCTAAATGTAAAGGAAGAAATATAATCATCCAAAAAGGCGATGGAGAAAACATTTATGGATTAGATGAAATAGCTATTATTTGCAACGATTGTAAAAAGGTATATGGATTTAGTGATATTAGATATAAACCTAATTGTCCTAAAGAATTATAACTATAGCATTAATAAAGTATTAATAAGTGAGTAGTTAGTTGAGATACTGGAAGATATGATTTAGTTCCACCAATAAATTTGATTTGTGAGTTCCTTAAGTTAGTGGGAAACTCACTTTTTTAGTGCTTATAAAATATAAAGGAACAACATTCTTTAGTTAAATAATTGTAAGTAGCCTTTCAGGGATAAATATCATACATTACTATAAAGGAGTGATCAATTTGGAAGAAAGTAATGTACGAGCAAATATAAAGGGAGTAGTCGTAGATAATGGACACGGTGGTGATGACCCGGGGGCAGTATCTAATGGATTAAGAGAAAAAGATTTTACTTTAGAGGCCGGCAAATATATGTATAATAGGTTAAAAGATTTAGGGATTCCTGTTGCTATAACTCGTGATACAGATCGTACGTTAACACGAGAAGAACGAATCAATACTATGGTCAATAGTTTTGGTAATGGAGAAGATGTACTTATTTTATCTAATCACGTAAATGCAGGAGGTGGGGAAGGTGCGGAAGTCTACTACCCACTTCGTAATAATGACGAACTAGCGGAACTAATACTGGAAGAAATTGGAAACCAAGGACAAATTAAAAGAGGTACTTATCAAAGGAGATTACCAGAAGATCCAAGTAAAGATTATTACTACATTCAAAGACTTACTCCGGACACCCAAAGTTTACTAATTGAATATGGTTTCATCGATAATCCAAGGGATGTACAAAAACTTCAAAACAATCTATTAGACTATGTCGAGGGAGTCGTTAAAGCTGTAGCCAATTATGCTGGAGTTACCTATACACCACCTGGTGGAATAAGTGAAGAAACTGGTAGATACACAGTCCAAAAAGGCGATACCTTGTGGTCTATTGCCCAAAAGTTTAATACAACAGTCGATGCTTTACGAACAGCTAACAACTTAACAAGTAACGTCCTTCAAATAGGGCAAGTACTAATTATACCTAGAAACCAAGATACACCAATGGACACCATCACTTACACCGTTCAACGAGGAGATTCCCTTTGGAAAATTGCTAATCAATTTAATACAACCGTAAATACAATTCGGGATTTAAACCACTTAACAACTGATATTTTACAAATAGGTCAAGTTCTCCAAATACCTGTTAATGAAACAAATACTGAGCAAACAACGCTATATACAGTGCAAAGAGGTGACACCTTATGGAGTATTGCTAACCGCTATAACACTACCGTAAACACTTTAAGAAGTTTAAACAACTTAGCCTCTGATATCCTAAGTGTCGGCCAAGTTTTACGTTTGCCAGGTAATTCTGGTGAAACAAATCCAACTGATAAAACATATACGGTGCAAAGAGGCGATACCCTATATCGAATTTCACAACAATTCCAAGTACCAATTGAACAGCTTATTGATAGGAACAACCTAACTACTACAATCTTACAACCAGGTCAAGTTTTAATAATACCAAGATAGGAGCTAAGGCTCTTTTTTTAATTTGTATCAAAAAGGTATTGCAAAGCAAACGAACATTTGTTAGAATAGCAATCAGTTGATATACATATATCATTAACTTTTATTATATTAGTTACGAAGAAGTAAAAAGGAGCCGTTATGGAAGTATATGAAAAATTAACTAAACAAATTTCTGAAACAAAGTATTTAAGTACTGAAAACTCTTATCGTTATCGTCCAATTATGCGTTGCTTTTATCGTCACTATGAACGTCTTGAATACTGGCTCTATAAAGAAGATGTATTCAATGAACTAAAGGAAAATACTATATTTCATGATTATACCATCGATGAATGTGAACGAGATTTAGAAACCCTTGTTGATTGGATGAGTCTTTCAAAAATGCAAGATACCAAGAATGCCAATACTATCGAGGAATTTAAAAACAAAAAATTTAGATATCAACTTACGGAATATGCAACAGAGATAGAACGTTTAACGATTTCCCTTGAAGAAATGGAAATTAAGACAGCATCCCTTGAACCAAAGCTCTTCGATCGTCTACGTATGGAATGTGAACAATTAACTCATGCTGAAGAATTAACTGACGAAGAGGCTAACGATCTATGGGATAATTTAAACGATGATTTCACGAAACTAAACGAAAACTATCAAGACTTCCTAAAAAAATTTAATGAACCAAAATCAGAAGAGTTAATGCAAAATATCCTTTTTCTCCAATTTAAAAGCGAAATTATAAAATATTTAAGAGAATTCATAAGGGGTTATCAAAAAAATGTCTACAATATTAAAGGTAGTATTTCTGAAATGAATGAAACTTTAATTGATGAATTTTTAAGCAAAATCACTGGTCATTATAAAAAGACACCTATGCTAGACAAGAACTTTGATTTTAAAAAATTAACTGAAGTAAATCGTGGCAAAATCAAAAGTATATTTAAATGGTTTATGGGTACTCCAACTGATTTGAGTGAAGGTGAAAAATTACTAGATACCACTGATAATATTATTGTAAAAATAACCAAGTATGCCAATGCCTTAGTTGAACTACACGGGAACATGACTAATCGTCGTGAAGAATACAAATATCTATGCAAACTATTTGATAAAATGGATTCTATTGACGAAGCCCATCGGTATGCGTCAGTCATCTTCGGTATTGAGAATGTTAGACATTATGTTGGCTACTCCAATCTTAACACTGATGCTGTTATCCCATCATACGATATCCCAGCAATCGAAATTGCTTTAGTGCCAAGAACTCGTACTAAAAAAGATAAAGTAGTCATGACACCTATCGAAGATAAAACTTTGCAAAAGCGAAAACTCTTAGAAGAATATCGGCAAGCTCAAGAAGAAAATCGAAAAATATTAAAAAGATTAATTAAAGATAAAGCAATTACTTTAATAGGAGATATAAATTTATCCCAAGTAGAACGTAGATATATTGAAAGACTACTATCTTCATCTAAAAATAAAGAAACCGAATTTGGCTTAACTTATCAAATACATAAGAAAGATTCTACTTGCAAAATAACCTCAGAAGATGGTGTGTTTTTTATGAACGGTGTCGAGATAATCTTTGAAGGTGATATAGAATGAACAATAATGGAAGAGAACTAGAATATTTACTAAATAATTACTGGTGTGTCAAAGAACAAAACCAAGAGATCTATTTCAATATTAAAAACAATTTAGATTATTATAAAGACTTCGTTCAAACTAAATTAGGTAGCCGTTTGATTGTTAACGACCGCTTTATCAAACTAGAAAAAATTCCGTCTGTTGCCAAATCCTATATGGGTATAACAGACTTTAAAGACCCAATGGAATACACCTTACTTATGATAGTTCTTCTCTTTTTAGAGGACAAGCCCAAACTAGAACAATTCATCCTTTCAAACTTAATTGAATTTATTACAAATACCGCTACAAGTTTGGAACTAGACCATATTCCTAATTGGAACATTCTACATCACCGCAAATGTCTCGTGAATGTAATTAACCATTTAAAAGAACTAGGGATCATAAAAGTTGTTGAAGAAATAAATGTCTTTACTGAAGATAGTCAAGCAGAAGGACTTTATGAAACGACAGGAATTTCAAATTACTATGTTCGAGAGTTTAAAAATAACATCCGGGATTACCATAATTTAACAGATTTCTTAAATGATGAATTTACAGATCAAAACGAAAATATGGGAGATGTAAGAAGATATCGTGTTTATCGGCATTTACTTTATTCACTAGCAAGTTATACAGATGATTTAACTGAATTTGAAATAGATTACATGAGAAGATTTAGAGCTAATATCAACCAAGAATTAAGTAAATACACTTTGGGAGAATTAGAACTTACTAAAAATATGGCTGTTCTATTATTTCCTGATGAAACTCAAGAGAAATTTGATTTTCCAAACAATAAAGCTATCTCTGATATTGTTTTATTAATTAATAATATTCTTGTTCAAAAAATAACTGCTAACGAATTGGAATTAGATCAAAATGAGGTGGCCTTTATTACTAAAGAACAACTTATGCGTCTTTTAAAAGACATGAAACAAGGATACCAAACAAAATTCAGCAAATATTATAAAGATATGCCACTTGAGGATTTCTTTGAAGAAGTTACTTCTTACATGATTGATTACGACTTTTTACGGAAATATGAAAATGGTTACAAAGTATATCCTGGTGTTTCAAAACTTACCGGTTATTTTCCTAAAGAAGGAACTGAACAAACTACTTTATTTGGAGGTGATATGAATGAATAATTTCAAAGTGACTAAAATTGGACTATTAAATTTTTGGCTATATGACGAAGAAGAATACGACTTTTACGGTGGCAAACTTATTTTACGAGGTGGTAATGGAAATGGTAAATCGGTCACGATGCAATCCTTTATTCCTTTGATACTAGATGGAAATAAAAGTCCAGATCGTTTGGATCCATTTGGTTCAAAAGAACGAAAAATTGAAGACTACATTTTAGGTTACCAAGATTCTATTCAAAAAGAAGAAGCTATTTCTTACTTATATATGGAAACTTATAACGAACACGAAAACCAATATATTACTATAGGTCTTGGTTTTCGTGGAAGAAAGGGTAGGCCTGTTGAATCCTGGGGATTTTCATTAAAAGATGGTAAACGAATTGGTAAAGATTTCTTTCTATATAAAGATCCTGTTAACAAGATACCGCTATCAAAAAATGAACTAAAATTACGTTTGGGTACGATAAATGAATTGACCGACAGCATGAAAGACTATAAAGCGATGGTTAATAGACTTCTTTTTGGGTTCCCAAACCTTGATACTTACGATGAATTCATAAAATTACTATTACAACTTCGAAGTAACAAGTTATCAAAAGACTATAAGCCTACACATTTAATTAACATCTTGAATACTGTTTTACAACCTTTGACTGAGGAAGACTTAAGACCTTTATCCGAAGCTATTGAACAGATGAACAAAACGAAAGAACAAATAGAAAAATTGGAAAAAAATAGCAAATCATTAACTGACTTTTTGAAAGTATATCATAATTATAATGAACTTTTATTGTGGACTAAGGCTAATAGTTATAAAAAAGCTAAAGATGAAACTACTGAGGTAACTAAAAAACAAGAAACCTTAGGTCAAGAAATTCAAAATATAAAAGATGATTTAGAAACTAAAAAAAGTCGTTATGACAAAGTAGTTGAAACTATAACCATCGATAATGAAACTAAAAAACAACTTGATAACGAGGATTTAAAGAAAAAAATCGAATCATTAAAGGAAATTGAAGAAAACATTTTATCTTTACAAACAAAAATAGAAGAACTAGCAAATAAGATTGAACAAGAAGAACAAGATAAGGTCCAAATAGGCAAAAAACTCGCAACTTTAGAAGATGAACTTTATCACTTAAAAAAGGAAATAGAAACTACTTGTGTTGACTTAAAAGATTTATCCGATGATGGTTACTTCGATGAATTAGTTTTCTTTGCCGATGAACTTTTAGAAAAAATACAACAACCTTATTCTTTTGATTCTATTTTCCTATCATTAAGACGTTATAAAGAAAAACTTAAGAAAGTAATAATACTTCTAGAAAAAGAACAAAAGATGCTTCTTGAAAGTGAATCTTCCAGAGTTGCGTTAGAAAAATTAACGAGTGAATACCATAGATTAGAACAGGATTATAACAATCAAACGCGAAATTTAAAAGATAGCATCTTAAATTGGCAAGAGGATTTTATCAATAAAGTGAACAATAATAGTGTTTTAAAAATAGAGGATAATTTCAAAAAACAAATATTTGATTTAATGAATTCTTACACTTTAGATAACTATAATGAGGCTAAAAACATCTATCAAGGAACTGCTCGTCTAGAAATAAACAAGATAGAAAAAGAAAATCTAAATATCCAAAATAAAATAGATTTACGTAATCGTGACAAAATAGATTTACAAAAAGAATACGACGAACTAGATAAGCAAGAGACCTTAGAGATTACTTCCAGCAATCCTTTAGTTGATGAAACTCTCGTTAATGAAGGAATAGATTTTGTTCCTCTTTATAAATGTATTGAATTTAAAGATGACTTAAAAGAAGAAATTAAAAATAATATCGAATCCTCTTTATTAGAACTTAACCTACTTAATGCCAAGATAATAAACGAACAAGATATTGAACGGCTTAAAAAATTAAATATACCAGTCCTTTACCTTTCTAAGACTAAAAAGAAACCAAATAATCTCTTAAAATACTTTAATGTTAAAGTCGAACCTACCTGTAAAATTTCCAAAACATACATCGAAGATATTTTAATGGGCATCAGTACAGATAGCAATGATGTCGTCTCAATTCAAGATAGTGGTATTGCTAAAATAGATATGTTAAATACCATAGCTGACAAAAAATATCAACAACAATTTATCGGTTACTTGAAACGAAAAGAATTAAAAGAAACTAAATTGAAACAAATACAAGAAAAAATAGATTTATTAATAAGTGAAATAAACACTTTGACCAACCTTCAAAAGACCAATGAAGATAAAATAGCAAGAATCGATATAGAAATGAAAAACTTTCCTTTAAATACTGAAATTCAAATGGTCGTAACAAAGATGGAAGAAATAAAAATGTCGCTTGCTTGGACTGATCAACAACAAAAAGAACTAGAAGAGAAACTTTCACAGATAGATAGCCAAATTAAACAAATTAAAGAAGAAATACTTACCCAAAACCAAGGACTTCACATTCCACTTAATTTAGTTTCTTACAAGGAAGTAGATAGTGTTACCGAAAATATTTACACATTACTTCAAGAGTTAAAAAGTACGCATACATCATACCTTAATAAATTAGAGATAAAAGATAATTACCAAGAGCGAAATAATCAAATTGATAACAATTTAACTTATTTAAAACAGGAACAAATTGAGAAAGAAACGAATTTACAAGTAAATCAACAAAATAAGAAAGCAATTGAAGAATTACTTGAGACAAAGGAATATAAAGATCAAAAAGATAAATTGTTAAACATCGAAAATGAACTGGTTGAGTTATCAAAGGAAAAAGAAGAACTTACTAGAACCATTGCCAAATTAGAAAAAGATGTCGAATACAAAGAAAC
>CANQDB010000036.1 GCA_947591175.1 uncultured Bacilli bacterium | reverse complement strand
GTTTATAAGAATGGAAATTGGGTAGTAGCAGATAAAACTAATAAAGATAATAGTTGGTATGATTATAGTACTCAACAATGGGCTAATGCCGTAACAGTAGTTGAGGAACAAAGAGGAACATTAACTCAGGCTACAGAAAATAATGTAGTTGATGAAAAATATATCAATACTATGTGGGTCTGGATACCAAGATATGAGTATGATACTAAGGAAATCGAAAATTATGCAGGAGGTTCAAAAGAAACTCCAGGAGAAATAAAAGTTCGTTTTTTAACGGGAACAACTACAGGATGCGGTGAAAATTATAAAGTACATCCAGCCTTCAAATTTGGAAAAAAGGATTTAGAAGGATTTTGGTATGGAAAGTTTGAAACGAGTCCTAAAGACTCTTGTAGTGATACTTCGGATTGTAATGTAGATACAATAAAACCACAAATAAAGCCAAATGTTGCATCATGGACTTATATTCAACCAGCCAAAGCCTTTACAGTATCTCAAAAAATGGTAAATGAATTTAAAGAAGAGTATGGTTTCTCAGGAACAGAAGATACTCATATGAGTAAGAATAGTGAATGGGGAGCAGTTGCTTATTTATCTCAAAGTACATATGGAAAGTACGGAAATGATGATTACGATGGAGCAGAAAAAGAAGTATACATAAATAACTGTTCTAAATATACAACTGGAATTGCAGGAGATACTCCTGATGCCTCTTCTGATAGTGTTTGTGCTAACACCTATGAAAAAGAAGCAGGCCAAAAGGCCTCAACTACTGGAAATATAACAGGTGTGTACGATATGTCTGGTGGAGTTTATGAATATGTCATGGGAGTCCTTGCTGATGACGATGGACAACCAAGAAGCGGAATGGCTGCATCGAATAATTCAGGATTTAATGGTAAATTACAAAATGGAAGTGATTATTCTGACGGAATAGCGTTTCCAGAAGACACAAAATATTACGATTTATATAAAACAACCAATGCAACTACAGCATGTGGTGACGAAGGAATATGTTATGGACATGCTTTATCAGAAACATCAGGTTGGTATAATGATTATAATTATTTCGTGTCTGCGACGACCCCTTGGTTCCGCCGCGGCGGCAGCTTCAACGGCGCTTCCGGTGCAGGTGTATTCAACTTCAGCTTCTACAGTGGTACTGCGGACGACTCTGGCTCGTTCCGCCTGGTTTTGGTTCCGTAATATATGAATTTATATAATTTACTGTGTAAACATAACTACACAGTTTTTGTATGAAAAAAATACCAAAAAATATCCTTTTATAAAAGCCTCAAAAGTATTATACTTGAAGTAGGAATTGTACTTATATAAGGATGTGAAGTTATGCTCGAAGATTATTTAGAAACGGAAAGTATTCTCTTAGTTCCAAGTAATCGCAAAAGATCGATGATTCAAGAACTTGCTAAGACTAATACTTTTGTTAAGATTAAAGTTTTGTCAATTGAAGAAGTAATTCGTAAATTCTATTTTGACTACGACGAAAAGACTAAATTATATCTATTTGATGAAGAAAAAATAGCCCCTGAATTAATCGATATCTACTTAAAGAATATGTACTTTCTTAATGAGTCTTCGTATGACTCGGAAAAACTTAATTACTTAGTTTCTTTGAAGGATAAATTACTCGAAAAAGGATTACTTTATCATAATCCGTCTTTTGAAACGCTTTTAAAAAGAAAGAAAATCTTAGTTTTTAGGAGTCTTTTAGATGATAGGGGAACCTTACTTGTTCAGGACCTTGCAAAAATTACCGAGGTTATCTATTTAGACGAAGTTTCTATTACCAAAGAACCACTTGTCTATGCTTTTGAAACTATTGAAGAAGAAGTACGGTTTGTAGCAGTAGAGATTCTTAAGTTAAAGGAAAAAGGTATACCTTTTTCCAAGATACATCTTGTTGGAGTAACTAACGAATATGAGGTCGTGTTACCAAGAGTTTTTTCTTTTTATCATATTCTACTTGATATAGAAGAAAAGAGTACTCTTTATGGAACAGTCTTAGGACAAAGGTTTCTAGAGATAGTATCTCAAAAAGGGACGATGGAAGAAGTAATTAGTACTTTTGATAATGATAAGGATAATCCTTATTATGATTTATTACTTGAAGTGGGAAATCTCTATAGTGACTATAGTGGGCCTATTTTAGAACTTTTACCACTTTTAAAAATGGAGTTAAAGAATAAGAAATTAAAAAGTACTATTTATCAAGAAGAAGTATCAGTGGATCCTTTATATACATCTTATGAAGAAGATGATTATGTCTTTTTACTAGGTTTTAATCAAGAAAATTTTCCAATTACTTTTCAGGATAAAGATTATTTAACGGATATGGAAAAACAAAAACTAGGATTATTTACAAGTTTAGAAAAAACAAAACTTGAAAAAAAGAGACTTCTTCATTACTTAAGAACTTTTTCTAATTTGACAATTACTTATAAAGAGAAGAGTGCCTTTGATAGTTTTTATCCATCTGTTATTATTAAAGAAGAGAACTGGGAAGTTAAAAAGCCACTTGAGACAAACGAAATATATAGTATAATTGACGAAAGACTAAGATTTGCTAAAGAGTTAGATGAACTCTATAAATTTGGAACTAAGACGGAAAAGTTAAGCAGGCATTTTAAATATTTTAAAGACTTTCCATATCAAACATATTCAAATCAATTTATGGGAATTACTAAAGAAAAAATGTATGCTTCTTTAAATAACAAATTAAAACTATCTTATACTACTATTAACGAATATTATCAATGTCATTTCAAGTATTATGCAGGACGTATTTTAAATCTTAATCCAACGGAGGATACTTTTGTTATGAAAATTGGTAATATATTTCATGGTGTGTTAAAAGAAGCATTCTTACCTGGGTTTGATTTTAATAATTCTTTTCAAAAAAATATCAAGGATGTAACTTTTTCTAAAAAAGAAGAGTGGCTTCTTGGAAAATTAAAAGAAGAGTTAGTCTTTGTTATCGAAACTATTAAAAAACAAATGGAGACTTGTTTCTTAGATCAAGCCTATTATGAAGAAGGTTTTACTATTCCTCAAGAAGGGGTAATTCCAGTCGTGTTCACAGGTTTTATCGATAAATTACTTTATCATACAGAACAGGATACATTTTATGTTACAGTTATCGATTATAAGACAGGAATTCTTCATGATGATTTTCATAATGCTTACTATGGACTAGATATGCAACTACCAGTGTACTTGTATTTAGTTAAAAATAGTCCAAGATTTACAAAGGTGCGTTTTGTAGGTTTCTATTTACAAAAGATTTTAAATAACGAAATTGCTATTGCCTTAAACAAAAGTTATGTAGAGCAAAAAGAAGAAAAACTTAGACTAGTTGGCTATAGCAATAGTGATGAAGCAGTTTTAACTAAGATGGACTCGGATTATGTTAATAGTAAAGTTATTAAAGGTATGAAGGTTAGTTCTAAGGGATTTTATAGTTATAGTAAAGTCCTAAATGATAAAGAAATAGATGCTTTATGTAATTTGGTCGAAGCAAAAATAAAAGAGGCAACGAAAGAGATACTTGAAGGTAACTTCATTGTTAATCCTAAACAAATTGGTGACGATTTAGTAAGTTGTGAGCATTGTCCGTTTAGAGAACTTTGTTATCGCAAAAATGAAGATATAGAATATTTAGAAAAAATAAAAGACTTTTCATATCTAGGAGGTGATGATGATGCCCCAATGGACGAAGGAACAACAGCGAGCAATTGATTTAGAAGGTCAAAATATTTTAGTAAGTGCCGGAGCGGGATCTGGTAAGACTGCCGTTTTAACGGAACGGGTTCTACGAAAACTAAAAGAAGGAGTCGAATTAGATCAATTACTTATCTTAACATTTACGAAAGCGGCGGCTAAAGAGATGCGGGACCGTATTCGGGGGGCTATTACCGAAAATGGTTCTTTAAAGGACCAATTAGCCAAAGTTGATACGGCCTTTATTACAACTTTCGATAGTTATGCTTTGTCGCTAGTGCAAAAGTATCACTATCTATTAGGAGTATCTCGTAATTTGAAAATCGCGGATGATGGTATTATTAAAATTGCCGAACAAAAAATACTAACAGATTTGTTTGAAAGTCGATATGACAAAGAAGATGCTCTTTTTCAAGAATTGATTGCTACTTTCTTTGTAAGAGGAGATGACGCTTTACAAGAGAATATTTTGGCAATGTATAAAAAACTTGATTTACGTTACGACAAGCGAAGTTATCTTGAAAACTATATGAAAAACTATTTTACCGATGAGGTGATCGAGTCTCGTCTTAAAGATTATTTAGCCTATTTAAAAGATCAAGTTGCAGAACTTCATTATCAAGTAGAATTACTTTCTTACGAAGTCGATGGAGATTTTTATGCTCAAGTCGAGGATATGCTTACACCTTTATGGAATGCTCAAAGTTATAGCGATATAAAAAGGGCAATCGACGTTTCTTTACCACACTTAAAGAATGCTACTCCTGAAGCAAAGAACCGTAGAAAAACAGTTAAAGATACCCAAGATAAAATAAAAGAATTATTGCGTTATCAAGATGAAGAAGAGATAAAGTCTATATTGCTTAGTACGAAAAATACGACTCAAGTAATTGTCGATTTATTACTTGATTTTGATACGTTGTTTACTAATTATAAAGAAGCAAATGAACTTTACACTTTTACAGATATAAGTAAACTTGCTATCAAATTAGTACTAGAAAATAAGAATGTAGCCCAAGAAATTAGTGAAGGATTCAATGAAATCTTGGTCGATGAATATCAAGATACATCCGATTTACAGGAATTATTTATCTCGGCTATTGCTAAAAATAATGTCTATATGGTTGGAGATATCAAACAGTCAATCTATCGCTTTAGAAATGCTAATCCGTTAATTTTTAAAGAAAAGTACGAACACTTTGCCAAAGGTGAAAACGGCGTTAAAATTGATTTAAATAAAAACTTTAGATCCCGCCAAGAAGTTTTAGAAGATATCAATCAAATTTTTGATAGGGTGATGGATAGTCGAATTGGAGGAGCCAACTATCGCGAAAGCCATCGTTTACTTTTTGGTAATAACGATTATGTCAATGAGGGTAAGGTCGATGTTAGTTGTAATTTAGAGATACGTAACTATAATCGTCTTGATTATAAAGAGTTTACTTCTGAGGAAAAGGAAGCCTTTCTAATTGCTCAAGATATTAAAGATAAAGTTGAAAATGGTTACTTAGTTGTTAATCGTAAACCATTTTATGTCCGTCCTGTGAGGTACGATGATTTTGCTATTTTAATCGATCGGTCGAAAAGTTTTGATCTTTTTAAAAAAGTATTCACTTATTTTAAAATACCTATTTCAATTGAAAAAGAAGAGAATATGGCAAATGATGATGACCTTGGGCTAATAAAAAATATCTTGCGACTTATCTTAAAGACTAAAGAGAAAAATTACGATTCTAACTTTCAATTTGCTTTTATGGCAGTAGGTAGAAGTTATTTGTTTAGATATTTAGATGAAGAATTATTTGAAGCCTTAAAAGAAGAAGATTACTTCCGCTTACCTATGATGGATATCGTTTCTAATCTTTCCCAAAAACTAGAAATTTTTACGGCTAGACAATTACTTAAGGCTATTTTCGAAGATTTTGACTTTTATGAAAAGATGATATCTATCGGTAATATCGAATCTCGTCTTAATCGGATGGAATATTTACTAAATCTTGCTTCTTCTTTAGAAGAACAGGGTTATACTGTTTACAACATGATTGACTACTTCGAAGATATCGTCGACTTATCACTCGATATTAAGTATAAGATAAATGAAGCCAAAGGTAACAGTTGCCGGATTATGACAATTCATGCTTCCAAAGGATTAGAGTTTCCAATCTGTTATTATGCAGGACTTGCAAGTAGATTTAATATCAGCGATATCAAAGATAAATTTCTATATCACGAACGATTCGGTATCATAACGCCATACTTTAAAGAGGGTATTGGGGAAACGATTACTAAATTACTATTCAAAGAAGATTTCTATGAACAGGAAATTAGTGAGAGAATGCGCTTACTTTACGTGGCCTTAACGAGAGCAAGAGAAAAAATGATTTTATTTACCTCGATTAATCCCGAAAAAATTCCGCTTTTGCTTCCGAAAGATCAGGTTGAGTTTAGTGAAAGAATAAAATATAAATCGTTTGAGAATCTATTAAAAAGTATTTATCAAAACTTAGAACCTTATATCGTTAATGTCGATTTAAGTAAAGCAAATTTAACAAAGGATTACAATATTTCTTCGAAGATTCCTTTTTCAGAGTTAATTACTGAAAGTGAAGAGGATTTAGTTTCTAAAGAAAGAGTTTATGAAAAAGAAGAAGTAGTAAATAAGAGATATTCGAAGGAGACTAAGCACTTATTTACGAAAGAAGAAAAAGAGAATATGACTTTCGGTAAAAAGTTCCATGAAATATTAGAGAATATCGATTTGCAAAATGTCGATGAATCACTATTACCGGAATTTTACCTTAAAAAGATTCAAGTATTAACTTCTTTACCGATGGTGAAAGATGCTAAAGAGATCTATCAAGAATACGAGTTCTATGATTTAGATGAACATCGTCATGGTATCATCGATTTATTACTCGTTCATGAAAACGAGAACTATATTGTCGATTACAAACTCAAAAATATCGAAGATGATGCCTATATAGCCCAACTAGAAGGATATAAAAAGTATATTGAAAAGAGAACTAACAAAAAGACGACAACTTATCTATTTTCAATTATGGAAGGAACACTTAAAGAAGTTTCTACCAATTAAAAAAATGATCTATATTTGACAATTACACTGAAAAGTTGCATAATTTCAGTGTAATTGTCAAGGAAAAAAGGGGATGTAAAATGGAAAAAGTATATATAATGGGACATAAGAGACCTGATACTGATTCAGTAACTGCGGCTATAACTTTAGCTTATTTAAAAAATCAGTTAGGGTTAAATGCGGAGCCAGTTGTCTTAGGGGATATTTCGAAGGAAACTAGTTTTGCTCTAAATTATTTTCACACCGCTAAACCAAAGTATTTAAATAACGTTCGTTTACAAATAAGAGATGTAAATTATCATAGAGGTTACTTCTTAAGGGAGACTTCTTCGATTTATAGTGTTTACCATTTTATGATGGAAAAAGGTGTAACTGGTGTTCCGTTAGTTGATGAAAATCAAAAACTGACAGGCTTAGTAACTGAAAAGATGTTAGTCAAAGAATTGGTTGGGGGAGATTTCACTAATCTTGAAACGACGTACGATAATATTTTGGCAACGTTGCAAGGAGAACGTGTTCTTTGTTTTGATCAAGAAATAAAAGGAGTTATTCAGGTCGCGTCATACCGCAGTACGACTTTTTTAAATCAAATTCCACTAGATCAAAATAGTATTTTAATTGTGGGTGATAGGCATAGTATTATCGAGTATGCCGTCGCATCTAAAGTTAAACTTTTAATTATCGTGGGTAATGGTGAAATCAAAGAAGAACACTTGAAGATTGCCGAAGAAAATAAGGTTAACATCTTAAGAACTTCCCTAGATACTTTTCATACCGCTAAAATGATTAGTTTGGCTAACTACGTTAAGAATATTTCTTCTGTCAAAGAACCAGTGGCGTTCGATCACAATGATTCTTACGATGATTTCTTAGAAGAAAGTAGAAAACTTAAACATAACAACTATCCCGTTGTTGATAAGACTAACACTTGTCTTGGTTTGATTAGAGTTACGGATGTTACCGAAAAACACAAAAAGAAAGTAATCTTAGTTGATCATAACGAAAAAGAACAAAGTGTAAATGGTCTCGAAGAGGCCGAAATTTTAGAAATTGTCGATCATCATAAGATAGGAGATTTGACGACTTCAAGTCCAATTAATTTCCGTAATATGGCGGTCGGAAGTACTAATACGATTATCTATTATTTATATAAAGAAAATCACGTGCAAATTCCTTACGAAATCGCAGGCCTCATGATGAGTGGAATACTATCTGATACTTTAGGCTTAAATTCACCGACGACTACTATTTTTGATAGGGAAGTAATCGACGAATTAGAAAAAATAACGGGGTTGGATGCTGCCGATTATGCACTTACGATGTTAAAAACTGGTACTTCTTTAAAAGGTAAGAGTATGGAAGAAATCGTTCAAGCGGATTTAAAGGTTTTCCCAATTAGGGATGAACGTATTGCAATTGCTCAAGTTCTAACTTTCAATAGTGAAGAAGTTTTACAAGCGAAAGATGAATACCTGGCCACTTTAAATCAAATGGTTCAAAAGAACGATTATCAACACCTTATCTTAGTGGTGACAGATATTTTAAAACAAGGTTCGTACTTCCTTTATACGAAAGGAATAGAAAAGGTTTTGAGTGATTCTTTCGAACTTTCAAATATCGAAGAAGGCTTCTTTATTTCGGGAATACTTTCACGTAAAAAACAAGTTGTACCTGTTATTGTCGATACGATGGAAGGAAGATAAGTTACTTACAAAGTTGTAAGTACTTTTCTTTTTGCATATAAAATGACTTAAAACAATAGAATTTATTAGTTTTCTTTGATATAATAAAGAAAGTTAGAAAGAGGTCGTAAAGATGGAAAGTTTAATTTTAATTGCCAAAGGTTTTTTAATTGGTATTGCTAATATAATTCCAGGAGTAAGTGGGGGAACGTTAATGATTACTCTAGGTATCTACGAAAGAGTAATCGATACTATCAGTCATTTCTTTAAAAAGTGGAAAGAGAACTTAAAATTTTTAATACCTCTTGCCATTGGAATGGTGTTATCTCTACTATTGTTAAGTAAAGTAATTGGGTATTGTCTCGATAATTATCCATTCCCAACAACGATATTCTTTATCGGTCTTATCTTAGGAGGTATTCCACTTCTTTGTAAGAAAGTGAAAGGGGAAGGTAAAAAGGTCAGTAACTGGATTATCTTTGCTATTACTTTTGCTATTATTGCAGTTATGGCCTTTTTGAAATCAGGAGATCAAGTTGTAAATTTAGAGCAAGTTAATCTAGGTGGTATCATGCTTCTATTCTTAGTTGGAATGGTTGCTTCTAGTACGATGATTATTCCAGGTATAAGTGGTTCATTTATGTTAATGTTACTTGGTTACTATAAACCGATAATCAATACGATTAGAAGTCTTACGAAGATTTCTTCGTGGAGTCATTCTCTTGTAATTTTAATTCCTTTTGGACTAGGAGCCGTAATTGGTATTGTTCTAGTTGCTAAATTAATCGAGTACTTATTAAAAAAGTGCGAGACTAAAACTTATTTTGGAGTTTTAGGATTCGTTCTTGCTTCGATCGTCGCTATTGTCTTACCATTAGTTGGACTTAGTATAAACCCTATCCAAATAGTTATTTCGATTCTTGTCTTTATCTTAGGTTTTGGTATTGCTTATAAGTTAGGAGGAACAGAATAAAATGGATTTTGGTGTCATTGTCTTAGCCTTTATTCAGGGGATTTCGGAGTTTTTACCGATTTCTTCATCGGCACACTTAATTATTTTTAGAGATCTTTTTGGAATCGGTTCTTCTATTTCTAGTGAAGTAGCCATGAGCTTCGATATTGCTCTACATTTTGGTACACTTTTAGCAATCGGTATCTATTTCTTTAAAGACTTTATCACGATGATTAAGAATGGGTTAACTAAGGGAGTTAAAGATAAAGATGGTAAACTCTTTTGGTATTTAGTAGTGGCTACAATTCCTGCAGGACTTGTGGGAGTTCTATTCGAAGATAAAATAGACGAACTAATTAGATCAAACTTTATTGTTATTGCTCTTGCTCTTATCTTTATGGGTATTTTAATTTATGTTGTCGATAAGACGATGGAAAGTAAAAAGACAGTTAAAGATTTGACTTTAAAAGATGCCTTTCTTATCGGTTGCAGTCAAGTCTTTGCCTTAATTCCTGGATTTTCTAGAAGTGGTACCACGATTGCAGCAGGTCGGGCTTTAAAATTAAAGAAGGAAGATGCAGCGAAGTTCTCGTTTTATCTATCGGCACCTGTCGTGTTAGGAGCAGTCTTAGTCCAACTTTTAAAAGAAGGTTTTGGCGTAATTGCTCTATTCACTAAAAAGGAGGAACTACTAATGATAGGACTACTCGTAACACTTGGTTTAGGCTTATTCATACTAATTGGTGCAGGTATTGTCTTTTTAACTAAGAACAATCAACGCTTTATCGAATTCAGTTTGAGTTTGGCTCTTTCTGTCATGATTGTTTTATTGTTTTCGGATCTTTTGCCAGAGTCATATGAATTATGGCAAGAGCAAGTTCCTTTTATGGAAGCAATTATTTATTTGGGAGTAGCCATTCTAGGCGGATTCTTACTTTTGTTAGTGTTAGACCATTTTGTTCCAGATCACGAGGATGAATCGACTAACGATAAAGAAGATAGAGATCATTTAGTCCACATCGGCTTTGTTTCATCGATTGCTCTAATCTTACATAATATTATCGAAGGAATTGCTATCTTCTTGATTACCCAAAACAATCTTACTTCGGGCCTTATGGCAAGTCTTGGAGTAGGGTTACACAATATTCCTTTGGGAATGGTTATTGCTTCCGTCTTTTCTTCATCAAAAAAAGATAAGAAGAAAACAATATTTATGCTTATACTTTTAGTGCTATCAACCTTTGTCGGTGGCGTATTTGCTTTTGTTTTTGGTTCATCTTTGCCAGCACTAGTAGAAGCAATTGCTCTATCTCTTACTTCAGGCATGTTACTTTATATTATCGTTATGGAATTACTTCCTAAAGTGCTTCACACTAAACATTTAAAAGATGTTATTTATGGATTTCTAGTAGGAGTTATTATTTTGTTACTTACGTGGCTTATTTCCTAAAAAGGAGGACTTATGTTTTACGAACTCAGTTATTACTTTCTTTTATTTTTTTCTATTTCTATTGCTGGTTGGTGCGTCGAGACTGTTTTTTGTAGTTGTTGGGAGAAAAGGCTCAATTTAAATAGAGGATTTCTAATAGGACCTTATATTCCAATCTATGGGTGTGGTGGACTACTTGCAATTCTATTACTCAATCGGTATTATGATGATCCAATAGTAGTCTTTATTTTAGCTTTGGTAGCTTTTTCCGCTTTAGAGTACTTTACTAGTTATATTATGGAAAAACTTTTCAATGCTAGATGGTGGGATTATTCTAATCAAAAGTATAATATTAATGGTCGTATCGTTTTATCAAACTCTTTATTGTTCGGGTTAATGGGTTTACTACTTATCTATGTTGTCAATCCTTTTTACAGTTCGTTTTTAAAAAGTTTCAACGAAACTACTTTAGAGATTGTGGCAGTTATTTGTTTTATTATTTTCATTACTGATTTTATAGTTTCGTTCGTCATTATTTCGAAATTAAAAAATACGACACGGAAATTAAAGGATTCGACTAATGAAATTAGTGAACAAGTAAGACAAGAACTAAATAAGAGTTCCTTCTTAAAGAAACGTTTATTAGATGCTTTCCCAAAAGTAGAGACCCATTATGGGGATAAGATTATGGATATTGTTCGTAAGAGTGTCGATAATGTCAACAAAGAAATAGAGAAGAGTAAAGAGAATCTCAAAAAAGTAGCCAAAAAGAAGAAACGCAAATAGGTGACGCAAAGTCACTTTTTCTATGTGTCAACTAAAAAAGAATATACATTTACAGATTAATTTATCCTACTTTTTGCAAAATAATTTGGCAACAAATTTTTATGCCGAGAAAATCTATTGCTAGTAGGCAAATG
>CANQDB010000035.1 GCA_947591175.1 uncultured Bacilli bacterium | reverse complement strand
GATCTATATCAAGATTTGCATCTTAATATCTTTTCCTTCTAGTGTAATCAGTTTTCCATAAAACTTTTCACACTTTCATTGTAGTTCTATTATACAATAAGTTTCTCTATTATGCAATTTTTACTTGGACAAAGCTTCAACTAAAAGTTTGTTAACAAGAACGGGATTTGCTCCCCCTTTAGTCTCTTTCATTATTTGACCCATCAAGTATTTTAAGGCTCTATCTTTACCGTTTTTGTAGTCGGTAACACTCTCAGGATTAGCATCCATTACTTTTTCTATTACTTGTTTTAGACTATCGGTATCATCGACTTGGGTAATTCCTTTTTTAGCAAGAATTTCATCGATTGTTAGGTCAGTTTCAAGTAAGTCTTCTAATATTTCTTTTAAAATCTTACTCGATAGTTTTCCTTCGTCAAGACGTTTTGTAACTTCGACTAGACGCTCCATCGAAAGACGAGTATCCATTATTTCTTGATGGTTCTTGTTTAAGTAAGATGTGACATCTCCTAATAAAATATTACTCATCGTGACCCAATTTGATTCCTCTGGGGCAGCAAGGAAATAATCACTTAAACTTCTATTTTGAATTAGTTTATCACTATTGATAGCACTAATGTTATGTTCTTTATACTTTCTTCTACGGATATTAGGTAGAACTGGAATCTCTTCTTTGACCTTAGTAATCTCTTCGTCACTTAAATCAAAGAAAGGAATATCAGGTTCTGGGAAATAACGGTAATCATTACCGGTTTCCTTGATGCGCATAAGGATGGTTTTACCTTGTTTTTCATCGTACCTTCTAGTTTCTTCTTGAATAGTGCCACCTTGTTCGTAGATTTCGATTTGACGAGCAGTCTCTTTTTGAATGGCTTCCCCAACTTTCGAAATAGAACCGATATTTTTAATTTCTGCTCTAGTACCTAGTTTTTCAGTTTTACTAACAGAAACGTTTACATCACACCGCATACTACCTTCTTCGATTTTACAATCGGAAATATCGGCATAAAGTAATAGTTCTCTTAATTTTTCAACGTAAGCCATGGCTTCTTCGGGACTATTCATATCAGGTTCCGTAACGATTTCGATTAAAGGAACACCTGCTCTATTGAAGTCTAGTAAAGAAGATGTTTCACTATGGGCACTTTTGGCGGTGTCCTCTTCGATATGAATATCGTGAATACCTATCTTTTTAGTATTTCCATCTACTTCAATTTCGACATATCCATTGATACCTATTGGCGTTCTTGCTTGGGTTATTTGGTAACCTTTTGGTAGATCCGGATAAAAATAGTTTTTACGATCGAAGTGCATGTGTTTATTAATCGTACAATTTAAAACTAAAGCGGCTCTTAAAGCGAGCAAAATAGCACTTCTATTTAAAAGAGGCAAACTTCCAGGATAACCTAAGTCGATTGCGGTAATATTACTGTTAGCCGTAGCCCCATAGCCATTTATACCATGCGAAAACATCTTAGTGTTCGTCTTTAATTCGCAGTGAATTTCAATTCCGACAGTTGTTTTATAGTCCATACTACTTTTCTCCTTTCGGATTTAAGTCTAGTTTTAGTTCATCTTGAATGACAGATGCAAATTGATACATTCTCGCTTCGTCAAAAGCTCGTCCTATTATGTGTAAGCCAATTGGCATATGTTCTTCGCTAAAACCGATTGGAATATTTAAGCCCGGAAGACCAGCCATATTGACAGGAATTACTAAGACATCATCTAAGAAAGAACGCATTGGGTCATCGGTTGCTTCATCTAAATCGTAAGCCGTCGTACAAGTAGTAGGTCCAATTATAAAATCATATTTTTCGAAAGCCTTTTCAAAACTTTTCTTCATATCGTCACGAATACTTAAGGCTTTATCGTAATATATCTTAGCGTTTTCCCCACTTAAAAGGTAACTTCCTACCATAATCCGTCTTTTGACTTCGTCACCAAAGCCTTCTTCTCTACTTCGTACATATAGGTCTTCTGGGTCTTTTGGATTTTCACAAGCGTGACCAAAGCGAACGCCATCAAAACGAGCAAGATTACTACTAGCCTCACCCATGGCAATAATTTGATATAGAGTTACGGCATTTTCGATATAGTCGATGTCGATTCGCTCTACTGTTACGCCATGACTCTCAAGTAAGCGCACAGTACCATCAATTTTTTCCTTAATAACAGGAGACACAATATCACTCATAAAGTAATTAGGTAGTCCTACTTTCATACCTTTGATAGGTTTACCTATTTCTCTTGTGTAGTCTTCTATTTCATGATAAGAAGAAGTTAAATCATGATCATCTTGACCTTGTAAAACATTTAATAAAAGAGCATTTTCATAGACGTTTCTTGTCATTGGACCAATTTGATCGAGGCTCGATCCAAAGGCTACAAGTCCATAACGAGAAACTCTTCCATAAGTAGGTTTCATACCGACTAAGCCACAGTATGATGCAGGTTGTCTAATACTTCCACCTGTATCCGTTCCAAGGGCTAGTGGTACCATATGGGAGGCAATTACAGCCGCACTTCCACCAGAAGAACCACCAGTTATTTTCGTTTTATTCCACGGATTTTTAGGAGCCCCAAAATAACTAGTTCTTGAAGTTGACCCCATCGCAAACTCATCCATATTGGTCTTACCGATAATTATCAAGTGTTTGTCTTTCAACTTTTCAACAACAGTGGCATCGTATATAGGAATAAAGTTTTCAAGCATTTTCGAAGCACAAGTCGTTCTTAAGTCTTTCGTTAAAATGTTATCTTTAACAGCAATCGGAATACCAAAAAGAGGATTATCCACATCTTTTCCTTCTAGTTCTTTGGCTTCCTTAAGAGCCTCTTCTTTATTTAATGTAATAAAAGCGTTTAAGTCTTCGTTTTGTTCGATCCTTGCGAAGGCTTCTTGAACTAACTCTAGAGGAGTAACTTTTCCTTCTTTTAAAAGATTATGGAGTTCGTTAATACTTAAGTCTAAATAGTTATTCATGAATCATCACCGGCACTTCTATAAAGTTTCCCTTAGTATGAGGAGCATTCTTTTTCATATCTTGAAATGAAATCATATCTTTTTCTTCATCTGGTGTAGCATTTGCTAAATGATCGACAGGCGCAATTAAGAACTCCTCATCATAATCTTTAACATCTTTTATTTTATCTATTTCCGTTAATAATTTTTTTAATTGATATTGATATTTCTCTAAAGTTTTAGGATCCGAAACACTAATACGAGCAAGACGGGCAACGTGCATTACTTCTTCTTCGGTTAATTTTTCTTCCATATCTATTCCTCTCTTTCAAGACGTATTTAATATTATAGCATAACTACTTCTCTATTATAACAAAAAGTCGCCTTTTTTTGAATTGGAAGTTGTGACTTTTGGAAGAAAGAATACGAGATTAATATCAAAAGACTAGTTAGATAGTAAAAAGTGTTGACTTTCTAGGCTTAGTAGTGTAAATTGTTATCAATGAATATTTAATTGACTGCCTTGTGAAGAGTAATCGAGGAACATATTAGTCAGTCAAGTTTATGACGTTATGAATAGCGTTGTGAAGAGCAATCGAGGAACATATTAGACTATTCGCTGTCGTTGGAACTCTATTATTATAGGGTTCCTCTTTCGTTTTATTAAATTTAAAAACTCCTCTAGATTTTAGTCTAGAGGAATTTCTATATTAAAGATAATTAACGATAAGATTCATAAAATTCGAATAAATCATTTAAGTCATCTATACTTGTTCGATGGCGAGAAGCATTATTAAAGAAAACCATTGTCACAAGCACTCCTAAGATAAATGCGGCTAAAAGCATTAGTAAGTATCCTCTTGCTAGGTTACGTAAATTTATATTATTTGTTCCCCCAGCTGCAAAGACGATAGCTACGATAAGTCCGGCAAGAGGAATGGAAAATAAAAGTTCGTAACCAAAATAAGCCCAAGCACCTAGTGGTTTATACTCTTGTGGTAGATCATTTACATCCATTTCAGTTTTAGCTGGACTATAATGCGTTGGAACTGCTGCTGGTACAGGTGGAACTGGTGGTACTGGATGTTCTTTTGGTGGTTTTGGTTTACCGATAGGAGCCCCACAATTATCACAAAAATCGTCTTCTGGTCCTACTTCACTACCACACTCCATACAAAACTTTTTCTTAGGTTTAGGCGGCTCTTTTGGTGGTAATGGTTTTTCAATAGGTGATCCACAATTATTGCAAAAATCATCTTCGGGATCTACTGGACTACCACAGTTAATGCAAAACTTTTTCTTTGGTTTTGGCCCTCTTTTCTTAGGTTCTAATTCTTCACTCATTTAAAACACCTCTTCTTTAAATTCTATTTAATTTCATTATAAATGTTGTGAAGAAATTTGTCAAAAAAAGAATTACCTCAACTGGGTAATTGCTTCTTGAAAGTTAGGACTATGAATAATATATGAACCTGCGGCTAAAATATCGGCATCTTTTACATACTCTTTCGTCTCTAAATTGATACCACCATCTACTTCGATTTTTACTTTTAACTTTTTATTAGTAATCATCTCTTTTAACTGAACTACTTTTAAAGCAGTTTCTAAGATGAAAGATTGACCACCTTTACCAGGATGAACACTCATTACCATTACTAAATCGATCTTATCGAGATATGGTTCTAGTTCTTCTAAGTCAGTTTCAGGATTGATAGCTAGTCCACACTTAATACCATAACGATGAACTAAATCGATAAGTTCTTCAATATTTTTATCAACTTCTAAATGAAAAGTGATAAACTCAGTATTTAACGTAGCAAATTTCTTAATAAACTTTTTAGGATCTTTAACCATCAAGTGAACATCTAAACGTTTCGAAGTATACTTGTAGATATTTTTTAATTCTTTAAATGGCAAAGTCTTTTGGGGAACAAATTTACCATCCATAAAGTCGACATGGATATAGTCCACATCAGTTAAATTTAATTTTTCTAAATCGCGAGCAATATGACTACTGCTCAAGAAAGATACAGCAATTTTTTTCATCGGTACTCCTCCACTTCGGCCATTAACTTTTGATAATTAGTGTAACGACTTTTTAATATTTTACCAGCTTGGACGGCATCTTTTACCGCACAATGGTCTTCTTTTAAATGATTACAATCTTGATACTTGCAAGGGTAGTTTTTAAATTCGACAAAGGCATCTTTGATTTCCTCTTTAGAAAACATGTGAAAATCCAAGGCCGAAAATCCAGGTGTATCTAGCACTTTTCCACCAAAAAGAGGAATTAGTTCGACATGTCTTGTCGTATGTTTACCACGTCCTAGAGCAAGTGATATTTCGCCAGTTTGTAACTTCAAATTAGCATCAAGTTTATTTAAAAGAGTTGATTTACCTGATCCAGTTTGGCCCGTAAACACAGTCGTTTTATCTTTGAATTGTTTTTTAATTTTAGCAAGTTCCGTATTGTATAAAACAGTGTAACCAATATTCTGATAGTAAGAAAGAATCTTTTTAATTTCCGTTTGTTCCTCTTTACTCAACAAATCCATCTTCGTAATACATAGAATAGGCACCACATGGTGGTGGTGCATTAGAACAATCAACTTATCTAATAAATTAGTTGAAAAGTCTGGTTGCTTGCAACTAGTAATTAGAAAACCCTGGTCGATATTGGCGACTGGGGGTCTCGTCAAAGCATTCTTTCTTGGACAAATCGCGGTAATCCACTTTTCTTTTTCATCGAATATTACTTCATCGCCCACCAAAGGGGTAATTTTTTGATTACGAAATTTGCCGCGACACTTACATTCGTAGACCTCGTTAGAAGTCTTTACAAAATGGGTATCACTTATTATTTTAACGATTTGTCCTTGCATGGCGTCTCCTATTCTTTGGTTTTATCAGTTTCTGTCGAGTCATCTTTCGGTAATAAGTCTTCAGTTGGATCATTAGTTGCTTCCGGTGGTGCTCCAGAATCACTTGGTTCTTTAGCAACCGTAATTCTAAAGTCTACTCCTTTTACTAAAGTCGTGTTGGCTTTTCTTGATTGATCTATAATCATACCTGGTGTATATTGAGTAGTTTCTTCATAATCGATAGTTAAATGAAGATTATATTGGGTACAAAATTCTTGGACTTGATCGATGGTCCAACCTTCTTCGACCATATCTGGATATTTATCGAAGACTTTAAGGCGGTAAAGAGTTATAGTATCTCCTTCACTAGCTTCTGTTCCTTCTTTTGGTTCTTGGTCGATAACAGTTTCGTTTTTATATTCTTTTTCAGGGTCACCGTTAGTGTATTCGATACGGACATCTAGTCCTTCTTTCATAGCATCGGCTTGGGCATCGATTATATTCCAATCGATATAGTTTTTGATGACGATTACTTTCTTACCTTTTGAAACGTAAAGAGTTACTTTGCTTCCTTTTTTGATACGTTCGCCTACAGGTGGTTCAGTTCTCGTGACCATGCCTACTTCGACAGTACTTTCTTCTTCGACAACGTCGACTTCAAAACCAGCAACCTCTAGTTGTTTTTTGGCTTCTTCCATCTTTAAATTATTATCTAATGTAATCGTAATTGTCGGTACTTCAGTAACGGCCGGCACTACTAAGAAGATGATAATCATAGTCACGACTATGGTACCAAAGATTCCTAAGAGAACCCAAATCCAAGTACTAGTCTTACGAACGGCTTCTTCTTCCTCATCTTCTTCTAAATCTTCCGTATCTTCTATTTCTTTACCGATAGGTTCCTCTTCTTTCACTGGTTTCTTAACTATAGGTTTTTCATCTTGTTCATGTTCAGGGAAAGGATAAACGTACTTCGGTTCATTTTGTCTATCGTCGTTTAAAGCCGTCAATAAATCGTCGTGCATTTCTTTAGCATCACTATAACGATTTTTCGGGTTTTTTGCCGTTGCTTTCAAGATAACGTTTTCGATACTTTGGGGAATCGAAGGGTTGATACTCCGAACACTTGGAATACTATCTTTCATGTGTTTAAGGGCTATCTCGACAGCATTCTCTCCACGAAATGGAAGTTTTCCTGTCAACAACTCATAAAAGAGAATTCCCATCGAATAGATGTCACTTCGAAAGGTCGAACCTTTACCACTTGCTTGTTCAGGTGGTAAGTAGTGCACACTTCCCATCACGGAATTCGTCTGAGTTAATTGGGTACTATTCAAAGCCATTGCAATACCAAAGTCAGTGATCTTGATACTGCCATCGTCTTTAATTAAAATGTTTTGTGGTTTTAAATCACGGTGAATAATTCCTTTATCATGGGCATGAGATATACCATCCGTTAACTGGAGCATGATATCGATTGATTCACTTAGAGTTAAGCCTCCACGTCTTTTAATTAGTTGTTTGATAGTTTTACCATCGACATATTCCATAACGATGTAGTAAGTTCCATTGTCTTCCCCAACATCGTACATTTCGACAATCGATGGGTGCGATAAAGATGAAGCAGATAATGCTTCACGTTGAAAGCGTCTCACAAACTTTTCGTCGTTTGCCAAATCCCCTCGTAATATCTTAATGGCAACATCACGGTCTAAAATCGTATCATGGGCCAAATAGACATTCGCCATACCACCTTCGCCAATGCTTCGAATAATTAAATATCGATCATTGATTTTTTGCCCCTTTATTACCATTTTTATGCTTCACCTTCTTTATCTCTAATGAGATAGGCAACAGAAATATTATCCGTGCCACCTCGGTTATTTGCTTTTCTTATCAATTTGATTACTTTATCTTCGATTTCCGCTTCACTTAAAAGAACTTTTTGAATTTGTTCTTCTTCAAGCATATTCGTTAAGCCATCACTACAAAGGAGAATACTAGATACTCCCATATCACAATCGAAGATATCGATATCGATTGGATCATTAGCACCTAGGGCCTTCATAAGAACGTTTTTCTTAGGATGATCTTTAGCTTGTTCTTCTGTTAATTCTCCAGCGGATACTAATAAATTTACTAACGTGTGGTCGTAGGTTACCTTATGAAGTTTTTCATCTTTGATAACAAAACCACTCGAATCACCGATGTTTCCAAAGAGGATGTAATCTTTCGTCAAAAGTGCAATTACTAAGGTCGTTCCCATTCCTTTACTTTCAGGGTGATCCTTAACGTATTCGAAGATAAGTCCATTGATTTCAGTTACACTATCTCTTAGCCAGTGTACAGCATCACCTTTTTCCATATGTAAAAAGGTGTCTTGGAAATGTTTCCCTAAGTATTGAATCGCAATCGAGGACGCAACTTCGCCAGCCGAATGACCTCCCATACCGTCCGCCACCGCCATCAAGTAATCATTATCCATATTTCTTGTGATAATCACACTATCTTCATTGTGACTACGGACTTTACCAGGATCTGTTAAATAAAACGATTTCATAGGGTTTCCTCCTTTTTACTACGAAGTTGTCCACACGCTGCACTTATATTGGTACCAAATTCTCTTCGAACCGTTACACTTATCTTCTCTTTTTTTAGTATATCATAAAACTTATTAATTTGACTACTTTTACTGCGATGCCAATTTAAATATTCAGTTTCGTTATAGGGAATTAGGTTAACATAACCATTAATTCCTCTAATTAACTGGGCTAGTTCTTTAGCACATTCTTCGGTGTCATTCACGCCATCTAATAATATATATTCAAAAGTAAGACGACGATTTGTCTTTTTTAAATAATCTTTTAAGACAGGCATCAATTCTTTTAAAGGATAGACTTTATTGATAGGCATCAGTTCACTTCTTAACTTATCGTTTGGGGCATGAAGACTGATTGCTAAGTTCACTTGATATGGAAGATGCGCAAATTCTTTTATTTTAGGAATTATTCCACAAGTTGAAACAGAAATATGCCTGCTACCGATAGCAAGACCCATATCATTATTGATAATCTCGATAAATGATACAACTTCGTCATAGTTATCAAAAGGTTCTCCTATTCCCATTAAGACAACGTGACTAATTCGTTCACCTAAGTCTTCTTCGACAGTAAAAAGTTCTCCAACCATTTCACTAGCTAGTAAATTACGGACCTTTTTACGTCTACCACTTTCACAAAAGCGACAGCCCATATTGCAACCAACTTGAGTTGAAATACAGATACTGTTACCATAGTCATGACGCATTAAGACAGCCTCTATATGTTCTTTATCATTTAGTTCAAATAAATATTTTTGCACATCGACATCTTTTTCAACTTTTATTAACTTTAAGGTCGAAAGTTCAAAATCTTTTTTTAATTCTTCGATAACTTCTTTTTTCAAATTAGTTATCTCATCAAAGGACTTTATTTTTTTACGATACAACCACTCGTATACTTGGGTTGCTCTATATTTTTTATATCCTTTGGTAACGAAGTAATCTTCTAAGTCTTTATAAGTCAATCCATAAATACTTTGCATACTATCTGCTCCCTGTCAACATTATACCACAAATCCACAAAAAAACATGGATTTTAGTCCATATTTACATAGTAAAGTCTTCGACTTTATCGTAGTCGTAAAACTCTAAAGTAATCTTTAAATGTTTAGGATAGGTATTATCTTCAGCAAGGACAAAATAAGACATCAAGTTATCAAGATTTAGTACGGCTTTGGTAATTTTATCTGAAGTTCTTGTTACAACCACTATGTCATCCGCGAATTCATCGACAACAAAACCATCGTAATAAGCATTTTCATAGTAGATATCGAGCCAATCTGAAACGGCAATTGGATAAGTTGCTTCATTCTCAGTTTCATTACTTGCTACTTTGTAGCGAATTAATTCGCTTAACTTAGTTAAAGATAAAAATTCTTCATATTCGTAAGGAGACGTTGCTACTTCGTAGTTATCCCCCTCTTTTTTAAAGAAACTATCTTGTACACGATAATATGTATCCGTGCTACCATGAACATAAGTAAACTGTTCTTTATTACCAAACTTTTTACCCATATAAGCAAATGAATTAGAGTCCTTCTCAATCGTATAGATAAATTGGTAATTATCATTTGCTTCTTGTTCCTCAGTTGCATTATTACTTGGTGTTGGAGTTACTGTGGTAGTATTATTTTCTCCAGTGTTTGTGTCGTTTTCCTTAACAGGAGCCGAACGTATCATGATAATTAAAACTAAGAAGAAAACAAAGTAAAAGCCAAAGAAGATATAAGCCTTCGTTTTTTGATCTTTAAAATCAATTTTCTTTTCCTTTTTATCTTTTTTATCCATAAGTTACCTCATTATTTATTAAAAACTTTACCGACATATAAGTTGACATCACAGCCATTGATAAAGTCTTTTACAGCCATTTTCTTTTTTCCTGGGAATTGCACTTCAGTAACAATTACACTTCCGTCACTTGTTGCAATTTCCATACCCTCTTTAGTTATAGATATTATCTTTCCAGGAGTAGATTTATTAGTTCCTTTATGAACTCCATATAATTTAATGGGAGAATCATCTAACAGTGCATAAGCACCAGGATGAGGATTCAATCCTCTAATATGATTAAACACTTCTTTAGTAGTTCTATTAAAATTAACAAGTTCTTCTTCTCTTTGAATATTATATCCAAATGTTACTTCACTTTCTTCTTGCGGAATAGAATTATTAGTACCCTCTATAATACTAGGAAGAGTTTCTAGTAATAAATCTTTTCCCATTAAACTCAAGCGGTCATGAAGACTTTCTAAGGTGTCTTCATCAGTAATAGTGGTCTCTTTTTGACTTATAATATTTCCATTATCCATCTTAACATCCATATACATAATGGTAACTCCTGTTTTAGAGTAGCCATCGATAATAGCATGATGAATAGGAGCACCACCTCTTAGTTTTGGTAAAAGAGAGGCATGAACGTTTATACAACCAAGTCTCGGATAATCTAAGAGGGCCTTAGGAATAATTTGACCATAAGCACAAGTAATAATAATATCGGGGTTCCATTCTAAAATAGGCATGTAATCTTCTTTAATTTTAATTGGTTGAAAGATAGGAATATTTTTATCAAGTGCTAACTTTTTTATAGGTGAAAAAGTAAGTTCTTTTTTCCGTCCTACTTCTTTATCTGGTTGTGTAACAACTCCAACGACATTATAATTTTCTATTAAACCTTCTAGGATAGGAACACTAAAATCAGGAGTTCCCATGAAAACAATTCGTTCTTTATTCATGTAATCACTCTTTCTACTATCATTATATAGAGTTTTCTTACTTTATTCAAGGAATAATTCCAAAGAAAAAGCAGTGAAAAATTAATTACACTGCCTTAAGATAGTTTCTAATATTCAGTAAAACTTACTAACTAGAGAACTTAACATAATTAGAAAAAGAGGAGGCGGGCACATTTAAAAGTCAATCAAGTAGAGAAAACTTTTCAAGTATTTTCGAATACTTTTCCCTCTCACACCACCATACGTACCGTTCGGTATATGGCGGTTTAATTTGTAACAATATGTACTTTTAAATAATAGTCTAGCGAATTTACTAATCCTCTTCTATTTAATCTTTCTTTTGATATTGCAGTTTCTAGCACTCTTGTATGTGCTAAGTAATAGTATCCTCTTCTAGAATTTGCTGTTTGATAAGCACTTATATGTCCTATTCCTAACTTTCTAAGACAAGTGCATCTTTTTCTTATCTTTTTCCATTGCTTCCATATGATAACTCTAAGTTTCCTTCTTATCCTTGAGTCTATATTATTAAGCAATGATTGCATCTCTGCAATTTTGAAGTAATTAACCCAACCATATATTATTTGCCTCAGTTTAAGTAGTCTCATATCTAAACTTATACTTCTGCCTCTTACAAGTACATAACGTATTTTATTTTTAAATTTCTCAACTGATTTAATATGTGGTTTTGGTATCCATCTATGTTCTTTGGCTTTCTTGTAAAATCCAAAACCTAAATACTTTATTTCATTAGGCCTTGCTATTTTACTCTTTTCTACGTTTACTTTTAAACCTAATTTCTTAGTTATAAATGTAGTTATACTTTTCATTACTCTATTTGCTGCTTTCTCTGATTTTAC
>CANQDB010000034.1 GCA_947591175.1 uncultured Bacilli bacterium | reverse complement strand
TCTTTCCCTTCTTGAATGTACTGGCCTAAGGAATGAAGATTAGCAGTAAAAAAGTTTGAAACCGGAAGTATTCCCTTTTTATTTTTGCCTTGAGTTTCGGCTAAAAGTTGAACGACCCAGTCCCCAAAGGAACGTAGTTTTTCTTCGTAGAAAGTAACTAGTTCGATCTCCTTTCCACGACATTCCAAGTTATAACGCCAAAAAGCATAAGTGACGGAAGGCGTTAAATCTTTTTCTTGGGATGCAGCTCCCCTTAGTAAACTTTCGATGTCGACTCCTTTAACTGCCATTGGAAGAAGTCCTACGACCGAAAGACAAGAATACCTTCCACCGATATTAGTAGGAACTTCTAGTGTTCTATAACCTTCAATTGAAGCATGACTTCGTAAAGAACTATGTTCCTTATCAGTCGTCACAATTATTCTTTTTTGGTAATCAGGGAATAAAGTTTTCATTTCTTTTTCGATAAGTTCAAAGGCAATAGATGGTTCTAGTGTGTTACCTGACTTCGAGATAACGTTAACATAGACACTTTTATCTTCCATTTCGGCAAGGACTTCTTTTAAATAAGCACTAGATAAAGAAGTTCCAGCAAAAATTATTTTTGGGCCTTCTTCCTTAAAGTAATGATTTAAGGCGTCGATCATGGCCTTGGCCCCAAGATAGGAACCTCCAATACCAACGACGATGAATAAATCGGCATTCCTTTGAATTTCAGACTTTAATTCTAATACTTTAGATAGTTCTTCTTGTGAGATAGTCTTAGATATTTCTAGAAAATCACACATCGCCTCATTTGTATTTAGTTTCTTTAGGATTTCATCCCTTTTATTTAAATCAATTGTAGGTTCAAACCCTATAAAATCTAACTTTAACATATTACCTCCACTCGACTTCGACTTCGTGAGTTTGTAAGTCGTTTACTAGCTTTATTTCTTTTACTTCTTGGCCATCGACGATAATTCTAGATGTTTCGCTTCTCTTTAGTTTTATGTGATATTTAGTATCCATATAACGATAAGTTATTTCGTAAGACTTCCAAGTAGATGGTACCATCGGTTTAATTTCGATTACTTCACCTTTTTTATGGAAACCTAAGATATCTTCGATTCCAACTTTATAGAACCAACCGGCACTTCCTGTATACCAGGTCCAGCCACCTCGACCTAAGTGTTCACGATTCGCATAGATATCGGCTACAATGACATATGGTTCGGTCTTATAAATTGAAACGTCCTTGGCTGTCTTAGTTCTTTCAATCGGATTCATTTGTTGATAAATTTCGTAAGCCTCGTCAAGGTGTCCTGCTTTAATTAACGCTAATACGTACCACGCCACGGCATGAGTATATTGTCCGCCATTTTCTCTTATACCTTTTGGATAATCTTGAATGTAGCCTGGGTAATTAGGTGAATTACTAAATGGTGGAGTTAAAAGTTTAACGATTTTTATCTCAGGATCAACTAAGTTCTTCTTTATACTTGTGAGTAATGTCTCATATTTTTCTTTGGGAGCAACACCACTTAAAATAGCAAAGCATTGCGATATCAAATCGATTTGACATTCTTCGTTTTCACTTGAACCTAGTTTATCGCCGTTATCGAAGTATGCTCTTAAATAATAATCTTTATCGTAGGCGTAACGTTCGATGTTTTGCGATAGATTAATTTTAGCCTCTTCATAAACGGAAGTATCCATATCTTTTTGATATAGTTTACTTAGTTCGATAAAACGATTCAACAAGTCGTAATAGAAAAACGATAACCAAACACTTTCACCATAACCTTTGATACCTACTTTATTCATGCCATCGTTCCAGTCTCCCCCACCAATTTTAGGTAAGCCATGACTTCCTAAATCATTAAGCGTACGGTCAATTGCTCTCCTGCAATGCTCATATACAGAAGCAATCTCTTTTGATTCGGTAAAGGTAATTCCTTTTTCCTCTTCATTTTCTTGTAAAGCATCACCTTCGATAAATGGTACGGAAATACTTAAAATCGATTTATCTTTAGTATATCTAACATATTGACTGACCGCGTACACTAACCAAAGATAGTCATCTTTGTAACGGCTCCTCAAGCCAAAATTACGAGGCTCTAACCACCAATGCAACGCATCTCCTTCAGGGAATTGATGATAAGCATTTTTTAGAATTTGTTCCTTAGCTCGTTCTGGCAAGATGCTCGCAATATTAGTATTATCTTGGAGTTGATCACGGTAACCGAAAGCCCCACTTACTTGATAAAAACCACTTCGAGCTCTAATTCTTCCGACGATAGTTTGATACAAGTACCAACCATTTAACATGTAATCGAAACTAACATCAGGTGTCTTAACTTGAATAGTATCTAGTAAATGTTGGAAATAGTTGATGACGTCTTTTAGTTCGCGTTTGGCTTTAAGAGGAGTTTCGTACTTTTGCATTAAAGTAGAGATTTCCGGTTCCGATAAAGCCGTACCTAAAATATAGACGATAGTCTTCTCTTCTCCCTTTGCTAAAGTAAAGTGATTAGATAACGATTTAACTAAGATATGATGCGTACTAAATTTACTTACTGGTTCATTAGAAGACATGAAAACTAAAGTGTTTTGGTAATCAGTTTGGTATACATTTCGCATCGTCAAGTAATTTTTATCTTTCACTTGATTACATAAGATATAGCGACTTGTCTTCTCTTCTTTGTCACCTAAGACAGGATTAACAAAGAAAGATAAATCGACAGTTTGGTTTTCTTCTGTTCTATTCTTGATAGTGAATAGATAGATTTTCAAATGTTCAAGACGTGGCACAAACATGGTGACTTCTTCTTCAAAAAGATTAGTTCTACTTCTAAAACTCGAGTACCCAAAACTATGAATGGCACTTGTCGGATGGAATAAGAAGCCATTAACTTTGAACCCTTCCGAAGGGTCAAAGGCTACTATATCGTTAGTCCAAGATGTAAGTTTAAATTCTTGACTATTCTTGTAGTAAGTAAAGCCCATCATGTTATTGGATACTAAAGTACCAAAGTTTTTGTTGGCTAACACGTTAATCCAGGGAGTTGGAGTATCAGGGTTAGTCACAACATATTCTTTGCCTTGATGGAGGAAACCACCAAATTGGTTGTAGAATGTGAGGTTATTTGGTACTTCAAGTTCTTCGTTTTCTTGTAATTCGAGTGGCTGATACGAACTGATATGATTTTTCTCTTGTAAATCTTTGATGTAATCTTTTAAAGATGTGTATTCATTGGTATCTAATCTTAATCTAGCAAAAGTATTTAGTAATATTCGTTCAGAATCCGTTACTTCATCTTTATCGATTAGATAAATGTGACCAGAGCGATTAGAGAAATCATTTAATTTATCAATATAGAACTCTGTAAACTCGATTTCATTTTGAATTTGAGTACGTAATGGCTTCTTTTCATCATTGATGATGGCCACATCGATATAGATTCCTTTAGATTTAAAGTATTCGTAAGCCTTTAAAACTTGCTTTGCGACACCTATATAAGCAACATCGTGAATGGTAACCGTAATTAGTGGTCTATCTCCAGAGATTCCAAATTTCCATAGTCCAGGTTGACCTAAAGTATTTTGTCTTAATAAAACTTGGCGTTCTTCACTGATACTAATCTTACTCGTCTGATATAAGTAATTTAACATTTGATTAAAGAGTTCCATGTCGATCGAAGTAAGACCTAATTTTTTAGTCTGATTGCGATTGGCTAAAGATGATGAAGCAATAGCATCTTCGATTTTTTCAAGGGTATCGTAACTATGTGCATTATCGATAACTTGTTTAGAAGATGTCCCAAAGGAATTTAAGATAATAATAGTCTTTTGTTCGTTAGGATGCAAAGTAATAGTGTTTTGCATACTTAATACTGGATCTATTGGAGTACCGATACTGTTAGTTAAGGCATTTTCTAAAGCAAGTGGGTTTCTACTTGTCCTGTTTCTTCCAATAAAGTTTTCTCTTCGTGTCTCATAGGTATATGGTTCTGTTTTATCAAAAACCATCAATTTATGTAACAAGTAGTAAGATGGGGCTTGATCCCTATTTATCTTTTTAAGAAGTAAGGCTTCCATTTTTTCGTCGTATGAAACATCGAAGAAGAGACTATGGAAAGTTCGATGGGTAACATCGTTACTATTTTCTGTCATAGTAGGTTCCAAATACGAAGTAAGTTCTAAATGACGTTCTTTATGACTGTTGTTTTTTAAAGTGATCTTTCTAATTTCGACAGGTGTCGCATCAGTTACGATCACTTCAGTCGTCGTCGTGATATCGTTACGGCTTAGGACGTATTTGATTTTATCCGAGGCAAAGACTACTTCGTATTGATCAGGTTCTTCGTTAATTGGAGCAAAAGTATTAGACCAAACTTCATTTGTTGCTAAATCCTTTATATAAAGGAAAGTACCATAGTCCTGCTCCGTTACTTTGCGGTAACGGTTAATTTGGATTTCTTTGTACCTTGAGAAACCATTACCCCTATCGTTCATTAAGACCGTATATTTCCCATTCGAGACAACCGATACTTCAGGTAAATCACTCAAATAAGTGAAGTAACGCATATCGGATACTTGTTTCTCTTTTTCATAATGGAAACGTTTATACTTAGCAATTTGTAAGTCGATAACCGGATGTAATTGAATTTTCTCTTTCGTCAAAATCTCGAAGGCGTTAGTTCTTTCATCTTGGGCAAATAAATCTTGTATTACTCCTTCTTCTAGATAGTTCGCAATACTTGCTAGGATCATTCCTTGATGGTGTGAAAAGTACGCATACACTGGTCTCTTAGTTTTCGTATCATACGACTCATAGAAACCATACTTCGCAAGCATTCCTAGTTTCTTCCATTTTTTATAGTTTCTAAATACTTCTTTAGGTTTCAACGGTAAAACCATCATAGAACTGTAAGGTGAGATAACGATATGATCACTACTCAAGCCTTGAAGGCGTAAGTATGGAACTGAAAACGTCCGATATTTATAGTTGATACCATTATCTAATTCGTCATAGGCACATTCTGAAATACCCCAGGGAAGATGAGAATCAATTTCATCCATGTAGTAACGTTGACAAAAGTAAGCAAAATCGTAACTTTCGTCAAGCAAAGTGTTCTTGTAATTTTTCATGAATATTAAAGGCATGTAGTATTCGAAAAGAGACCCCGCCCAGGAAGCTAGGCCTTTACGATTTTGAAATTTAGTTAAGGTTTTATCAAGGCAAAACCAATGTTTAGCAGGAACATCTCCTTTAGCAATGGCTACGTAACTTAAAAGACGACTTTCACTTGCAAAACGATTGTAGTGGTAGTCAGATGCTTCGTTTTCGATAACATTGTAACCGATACTAAAGACATCTTCTTGCGTATATAGTTTAGAGAAATCGGTCGCATCGATTAAGTTGGCTACTTTCTTGGCTAAGTCTTCTTCCCCTATTTTCTTAAGGAAAGCCTTGGTGACAAATAGACAAGCTGTAAAGTTACCACTATCGACTGAAGAAACAAAAGATGGTGGCATAATAGTCTTTTTATTAATATCGTACCAGTTATAAAGATGTCCATACCATTTTGGAAGGGATTCTATAGTTTTTAAAATATTTTCGATAAAGTACAAAGCCTTCTCTTTTTTGATGTAACCTAATTCGTAAGCAGAAACTACTGAAGTTAAAGAGAAACCGATATCTGTCGAGGATGTCTTATGATCCTTTTTTATCTCCCTATTTTCCTGAAAGTTATCAGGAATTAAAAAGTTCGTTTCCGGTGTCAAATTCTCTTCAAAAAAAGCCCATGTCTTTTTACCTAAAGACCGCATTTCTTGTTGTTCGTCCTCGTCAAGCAAATATTTTTTGTCCTTTTTAGGTTGACTGATAGCCCAGAGAATAAATGGCGCTAGTAAAAAAAGAATACTAAGTATGGCTGTATGAATCATCTTACTAGGATCTAAGAAGTAAGTTGCCACAATTAAGATGATAATAACAAGTGAATGCATCCAAAATTGAATTAAGTAATTTATTAAATTATTAGAAACGGTCCGTTCGGCTTCTTCGGCCGTCATCCAACTTAATAAATGTTTTTTAGAAATTACTAAACGGTACATCGCTTTACCCATAGCATTGAGATAGAGCCAAGCTTGATAAGGCAAAGTGATAAGTTGAATAAACGAACGACAAATAACGGCCGAGGTGCCTTCGATAATTCGGTGATATGGTTTAACCTTGACTTTCTTTGAAAATTGAAAATGTATTTTACTATTTAAATAGAGAATTAATGGTAAAAAGATTATCAAGGCAACGTAGAAAGACCAGGCAAAAATAGATGCACTTGGCGTTAGTAAAGCTGCTATTAAAATAAGTAATAGGCAAACGTCGATTAAGTTACGTCTAATGTTATCGAGAATTTTCCATTTACCCAATAGAGTTGTCGGATTCTTTCTTTTTTTGCCGTTTTCATCTTTAACTTTCGGTAACACCCAAGGTAACATTTGGACGTCTCCTCTAGCCCAACGGTGATGCCTTGTCATATCTCTTAAAAAGGTCGTCGAAAAGTCATCGACTATTTCGATATTAGAAGCAAAGCCACTTCTTAGATAATTTCCTTCGATTAAATCGTGACTTAGAACAGTTTGTTTGGGGAACTTTTTAGATAATAATGTATCAAAGACTTCGAGGTCGTAAATTCCCTTCCCCATAAAACTACCTTCATCAAAAATATCTTGATAGAAGTTAGCCACTTTCGTATTGTAGACATCGAATCCTCCGAGGCCCGCAAAAAGTTCGGCATAAAAAGAACGATTAGAAGACTCGATATCGATAGTTAATTTAGGTTCGATTAAGGCGTGTCCCTTGATAACTTTCGTCTTATTCTTATCCATAACAGGGCGTACCAAAGGATGATCCATCGTTCTAACTAAATCGATAATACTTCCTAGAACTGGAACGTTGCCGGCGTCAACTGTCACGACATAACGAATAGGTACAGTTAAATTAGATAGAGTCTCGACTTCAAACCAAGAGTTTTTTTCAGCTTTGGTCATTTTCTTTAATAAAAGTTCATTAAATTGGATGATTGCTCCTCTTTTTCGTTCCCAACCTAAGTAACTATCTTCACTTTCGTGATAAACTCTTTTACGATAAGCAAAGTAAAATAGTTCTTTACCATATTTTTTATTGAGTCTTGCACAACACTTAAGGCCACACTCTTTTATCTCTTTATCCATCTTAATCGATGGTTCTTTTTGTTCCGTGCAATCTCCTAGAAGAGCAAAGTACAAGTTATTCGATTTATTCGATAAGTAATACTTTTCGAGGTCTAAAAACATTGCCTCTACTTTTTTAGGATCCTTTAAAATAGTTGGAATCACTAAAATAGTACTAGATGAAGTAGGAATTCCTTCTTTATAGGCCAACGCCGGCAAAGTCCTTGGTGGATTAAAGTGCATTAAGAATTGTTCTATTAGTTGAATAACGATTTCACTAGTTGGAATAAGTAACAAAATAAAGTTAAGGATATAGAAGTCCGTAAGATAAAATGATAAAAGTCCCGTTAAGAAAAAGGTCAAAACAAAAATCGTGGTTAAATAAATAACTACTTTTTTGCGATTGCTTTTTTGGGGAAATAAATAGAAACCAATATGTTTATCTTCTTTGGTACCTTTAGCGATCAATTGTCTTGCATAGGCAAGTTCTTTTAGATGTTTGTGTTTAGCTTTCTTTATCAATTCGTTACGATACTGATCTTTACTAGGTTCATCCATCTTCCGATAGATACTATCTTTATTTAGTTCTTTTTCAGTTATGCTCATGCCTTGATAAAGATTTTCAATTTTAAATTCTTGAGCAACTTTGATTAGATTAAAGAGTTTAGAAATATAAAGATTCGTTTTAATCCTATCGGCTTGGGCAGTTCTAATAACTTGTCTTAGACTTAGGTTATTGGCTTCTAAGACTTCGTTCATTTGGTAGAACAAATCGTTAAAAGGAGTTCCAAGACGGGTAAGATGATAATTTAAGCGATCAAAATAAATTGGATCTATTTCCATCTCTTTATCGAAAACGAAAGCAGAAACTATAGCAGTTTTATCTTTTTCATGTTTTTCTTCTAAACGACTAATTTCTCTATCGACTGATAGAATCGTCTCTAAGTTTTCTTGTTCTTTTTCGCAAAGTTCTCTTATCTTTTGCATGAGTTCCATAATTAAAAGAGGTTTTAAGACTTGAATCTCATGGTAAGATAAGGAAATATCTTTTTCCTTTTGATATTGATGAAACGACCTAATAAAAGTTTTTTCAGTTAATTTGTAGTCTTGATATTCGAGGATGTTTTCGATCATTTTACGGAGTTTTACTCCAGAGTTATTGATGGTTTTCTTAAGAGTCTTGTCCGTTAAAAAATCACTTACCACATTACTACTTTCTAAAAGCATGGCATAGTTATCGATGATCCATTCGTTAATGACTCCGATTGTCTTTTGATCTGTCGTAAGTGAAACAAGATAATCGTAGTAGATTTTAATATCTTTTAAGTCTTCTTTAAAATCTTTTTGAAAGTTCGTCATCAATATCACCATCCTACTAAAATTATATCACGACAAGGGGTAAGAAAAAAGTAGAAAAACTACCTTTTAAAACGTTTTTCTACTTTCGATTTGGCTTGTAAATTCTTTAGTTAAGCGAAGACGACTATTGAGTCTTTTACAACTCTTGGTAAGGATTTTTTCAAGTTCGTAAATCTTTTGATCGTGGACTTCTTCTTGCATGTATAAGTCGAGACTAAATCCTGCTAGGATATCGGCATAACGCCTCAAAGGAGATGAAACATGAGAATAAGTATCGTACCCTAAGGCCCAGTGACCTTTATTTTTTATATCGTAATAAGCTGGAGGCAAAGTGTTTTCTAAATAACTGATCGTCTTTTGCCAAGCCCCCGTATCACTTTTTAAACTTTCTTTAAAACGGGCTAACTTCTTTTGCTCTTCTAATGACACCACGTGATTTCGATAAATATAAGGGTAACCTTCGGTAAGACAATAGGAAGCCGTCATTCTATTTAGAAGTAACATGAAGGTCTCGACTACTTTTTCACTTTCTAATTGACATGGACTATCGATATCAAGTGGTAAAGTATCTTCAAAAGCAAAGGCTGCTTCTCTATTAGGAAGTTTTATTTGGCGGTCGATTTTAGTACTTACTTCTTGTAATAGACCTAGAGTAGTCGTTAATTTAGGATCAGGATTTGCTCCTTTTTTCAAAATATCGTTTGCTTCTTTATAAGTAAGATTACGATAGACTTCGATAGTTTCAGTTTTCATCGTAAACAAAGGATTCACTTCGCCTTTAGAACTTACTTCAAAATAGAAACTACGAGCAAGTTTTGGTTCTTTTTCAGTTAGAGATATCACTTTCTTTGATAGTATTGGTGGTATCATCGGTACAGTTTTGTTACCTAAATAGATAGTTGTTCCTCTTTCGCTAGCCTCTTTTAAAGTTGGACCAAATAGTTGTAAGTAACCTAAAGGATTAGCAATGTGGACTCCAACTAAGTAATTACCATCGTCACGTCTTTCACAAGATAAGCCATCGTCTATTTCTTGAGCCCCTTCTCCATCGATGGTGAGAATTACTTTTTGAGATTTAGTGGGAAGAACTTTTATTTTAGAAATAGTTTGTCTTGCTTCTCGCTCTACTTTACTAGGAAATCTTTCCTTGATGTGATAACGGTTTGCTAGTTCATCGTAAGTATACTTAATCTCTTTTTTAGCCGTTAGCATTTCGAAGAGTTCATCTAACATAGTGAAGGCTATTTCTTCGACATCTTTAGGATAATGTTTGTGTTCTAAAGTATCAATAAAATCTTTTAGTTTCTTTAACTGTCTTCCTTTTTCCGAAATATATTTCTTTTGACTAAGTTGGGAATGAAACAATAAGAAAGATGTTAGATTGCTATAATAGATTGCTTCTTCTAATTCACTAACAGTTCGTTTCAAAGCATAGGACTCTAAGGAAGCAAAATAGTGGTCTATTACTTGATCTAGAAGAGTATTTCCTTGCTTGTCTTTTAAGTTAACAAGAGTTGGCATCAATTTAAGTGCCCTTTCGATATCGGGAAGCCTCTTTTTCTTAAAGAAAAGGTAGTTAACTACTTGGTACTTGTTATCGAAATAAGTATCGTCATCTTCACTTAAAAAGAATAAGTGTAAATGGTTTATAGCTTTGAGACTTTGTTTTAAACGTTGGTAATTAGGATGATTCTTCTTAATATTTCCAGGCTTTTCATGAAGAAGACTAACTAAACGTTTTTCAATCTCATCTAATTTCGTAAGGACAACTTCGCCTCGATGTTGATGTTTTCCTAAAAGTATCTCTAAAAATGGGTAAAGTGTTTCAAAATAAGAATAATCTTGGGTGTAATTATAGTTACTTAGTTCGTCCTCTAAAAAATCTAAAAGAGTCATAATCATCGTCTCTAGATGATTTGTTTTAATAACTTTAGCTACTTCGTGAAAAGTTATACCAAAATGTTTTTTATCCATCGGTAGTTGAGCACTCGAAAAAAGGACCAGAAAGTCATTGTTCCTAGCCTCTTTTTGTAATTCTTCTAAATATGTAAGTGCTCCATCTTTCATAAGAACTCCTAATTACGGCGATTTTTACTTACCAGTTTCATCTCGGTAGTAAGTTGTTTTATCCGTTCGATTATTCTTCTTGCCTTAACCTTGTCAACTCCAGACAAACTACTAGCAAGGTGTTGTTCTAGTTCTTCTAAAGTAAGGTTCGAAGTAAAGAAGGTGGGAAGTTCTTCATCCATCCGGTATTGCAAAATCGTTCCAAGTATTTCGTCTCTTGACCAAGGAGTGACGTTTTCAGCACCGATGTCATCTAACAAAAGTAAAGGGGCTCTTTTTATGCGATTAAATAGATATTGAAAGTCATCGTCTCCAAAAGATTCTTTTAAAGTACGTAATAACTCTGGGTAATACACAAGAGCACTCGAAACACCATTTTTAGCAAGTTCATTAAAAAGAGCCGCAATCAAATAGGTTTTTCCACTTCCAAAACTACCATTTAAATAGAGTCCTTTTTGTTTAGGATTAGTAGTATAAGTTTTACAAAATTGCACCAAGTATTTAATGATATCCATTCTTTTACTATCGTCCTTATAGATATCTTTCATACTAGCAGTCCTAACTTGTTTTGGAATATCGAACAAGTAAATATTTTGTTGATAGGCTTCATCTTTTTCTTTTTGTCTAAGATACGGACAGGCTTGATAATAAAAAGTAATCGTCTTCTCATCTTTATGAGGAGTTAGACAGTAACCATATCTCTCATTTTGGCAGTGATTTAGCGAGGGACACTTTTTACAATTATCATCTTCATGACACGCTTCTTCTAAACGCGAAGTATACTTCATCAAAGTTTCTTCGGTAATCGGTAAACTCTTGACGTACTTCTTAAAAGTATCATCCTTTAAAGCCTCGATATAAGACTTTTCTAAATCATTTTTATTCGCTTTATCGATAACACTTGTAATTTTTGGCATCGCTTATCACCCTTACATTCATTGTAGAGGAAAAGAAAAAAAATAGCAAGAAGTCAAAGAAAAAAACCAAAATAAATTGGTTTTCAAAAATTATATTTGATGAGCATCTAGTCCTAAACGACCATAAAACTCTTTACCCATAGCATCGAGTCCTGCTTCTTTATCGAGCCAGACACGGAAGTCAAATGTATCAGACGAATGTGGTTCAATTTCGGCTATAACTATTTTACCATCGGTATTGAGGTTATTAATAGGTTGTTCAACCCCATTTTTAATGACTTGAAAACGCAAGTAGTTATTAGCAAGTTTCTTCGTCCCATCTTCTATTTTAGAAGCATCGTTTTGAAAATACAGAGTGTAAGAAATAGTCAAATCAAGATCGTTTACAACTCTAAACTTATATGGTTCACCTTTTAGACCAACTTCATCACGAACTGGCATAATCGATTCCATTTTAAAGCCATCGTTTAACTCTTCTAAATAGAAACCGTCATTGTTACCTGAACTATAAGCAAAACTAGATGTCATATTTTGACGTGGTAAGTAATAAAACAAGGTTGCAAATATCAAAAAGCAAGACCAAATTAAAATCGATATTAAGCGACTTTTAATTTCATTTTTCACTTTTTTATTCATAACCCCTATCCCCCTTAATAGTGGCTATATTATACCACAACTGG
>CANQDB010000033.1 GCA_947591175.1 uncultured Bacilli bacterium | reverse complement strand
GAATTATCAGAATATTTACCACCTGAAATTTTAAAAGAATTACCAACTGAAGAAGAATTAAATTTACATATTGATTTGGAAAATAAATAGCGTCATTTCGGACTAAAGAGAGAACCAATAAAGCAATGGCTAGCTAAACTTGGTAGGGAAAGAATTGACGAGACCTTTGATCCTTCGCTTGCAACCCAAAGAGCGATAGATTTATATAGAGTTAAAGGCTACGATGAAGAATGGATAAGTAAGCGAATTAAAGGCATCCAGGATAGGAAAAGACTTACTGACGTATGGAAAGATGGTGGCATAACAGAAGATAAAGAATATGCAATTTTAACTAACGAAATATATAAAGAATGGTCAGAAATGATAGCCAAAGATTATAAATCAATTAAGGGACTCAGAAAAGAATCTTTGCGGGACAATATGTCTCGTATGGAGATGATACTTGCCGATTTGGGTGAGGAGACCACCTTGGAACTTGCAAAAGAATTTAAACCTGTTGGATTAGATGCAAATAAGAAAATAGCTCAAATGGGTGGGAATACTGCAAAAGTTGCTAGAAATGATATAGAGAACAAATTGAAAAAATCGGTGATAACAACTGATAATAATTTAAATTATAAATATATAGATGAAAAGAAAGAATTAGAAAATACTAAATAACAGGATATTAAAGGAACCTAAAACCTTAGCGACTCACTATTTCCTTGTGGAATTTGTTTATTTTTTTAATTTATCGTGATATAATCGGATATAGGTGAGGAAAAATGGCAAAACAAAAGACAAAAAGAATAAAAGAGACAAGGCAAAGTCGTAAAGAACGTAAACGGATGCTAGAAGATGTATCGGCTTATGAAAATAGTCCTAAAAGAGCAATTGTTATCTTAATAGTTGTATTGGTTATTTTCTTTGGAGTTTACTTTATTTCAGGTATTCTTACTGGTGAAATCAAATTAGGTGGTTACACTCGTGAAAAAGAAGAGGCTACTATCCAATATAAAGAAATCATCATGGGTGAGATGTTCAATCGTAGCGAGGGTTCTTACTATGTTTTATTAGGTAAATCTTCAGAGACAAGTACAGAATTATTAATGCAATCAGTGGATAATTTCGTTTATAGTCCTTATTCTGAAAAGGTATACTATGTCGATTTGGAAAATGGTTTCAATAAGAAATATAGTGTCGAGGAAGAAAGTAATCCTAATGCTCAAACTCTAGCTGATTTAAAGGTAAAAGGACCAACTTTAGTTCATATTGCTGATAAGAAAATCGATAAATATATAGAAGGAAAATCTGAAATAGAAGCATATTTTGATTCACTTTCGATTATTAATAAGTAGAATGGTATATAATTCCAATTTTTGGTTATTATAGTAATGGTCTTTTTTAAGACTTGCCTCAATAGCTCAGTTGGTTAGAGCACTTGACTGTTAATCAAGGGGTCTTAGGTTCAAGTCCTAATTGGGGCGCCATCTTGGATTTTCAAGGAATGGAAACATTTCTTTTTTCGTTCCTATTTTTTCTAAATTATGTTATGATAATAATGGACAGTAAAGAGGTGGTAACAGTGAAGAAAAGTGAAAAGAAAGAAAATATAAAAAAAGAAAATGTGAAAGGTTTAGATAAAAAACGTGCTAAGGAAGAGAAAAAGGAAGAATTAACTTTAAAAGAAGATGAAGTAAGAGAAGTTATCGTTGAAAAAAGTGCGGGTTTTAACTTTATCGAAGTGGTAATTATTATGATTATTACCCTTATCTTCGGAGGTTTAGCAGGAGCATTCATCATGTATACGGCTGGTAATCAAATGTTTCTTCCAACTATGGAAAATGGTGATAAAGTACCTTCGGAATTAGTGGAATTTCTAGAAGTTTATAATGAGTTAAAAGAGAATTACTATGACACAATCGATCCTAAGGAGTTATCAGAGTCGGGCATTAAAGGACTTTTAAGTTATTTGGGTGATCCTTTCTCAAGTTATATGTCAGAAGAAGAAACGGAAGCCTTCAATCAACAAGTTGCGGGTTATTACGTTGGAATTGGAGCGGAAGTTGCCCAATACACGGATGGTAGAGTAGTAATTCACAGTTTGTTTGATAATGGAGCAGCCATGAATGCGGGACTTATGGTCGATGATCAAATCATAAAAGTTGAAAACGAATCAGTCGAAGGTATGGAACTAAGCGATATATCTGATTTATTAAAAGGTGCCGAGGGAACGAGCGTTAATGTGACCATCCTTCGTGGCGAAGAAGAAATGAACTTTACCTTAGTTAGACGGAAGGTCGATATTAAGTCAGTTACTTCGGACGTTATCGAAACTGAAGACAAAAAAATTGGTAAAATTACTATCGATATTTTTGCTGAGAACACGTACGATCAATTCGAACAAGAGTTAACAAAACTTGAAGCAGACGGAATAGAAGCGTTAATAATCGATGTACGTAATAATGCTGGTGGGCATCTTTCCGTAGTTGAAAATATTGCCTCTTTGTTTATTCCAAAAGGCCACGTTATTTATCAACTCGAAACTAAAGGAATCAAGCAACCAATTTACTCAACTAGTAATTCTACCTTTAAGTTGCCAGTAGTTGTCCTAATCAATGGAGCAAGTGCTTCGGCTTCGGAGATTTTAGCAGCGGCTTTGAAAGAATCATATGGTGCCACTTTAGTAGGAACTACTACTTATGGTAAAGGAACAGTTCAAACGACTCATACTTTGAGTAGTGGATCTCAAATTAAATATACGATTCAAAAGTGGTTAACACCTAATGGCAACTGGGTAAATGAAAAAGGAATCGATCCTGACATCGAAGTCAAAAAAGAAGATGGTGACTTCTCAATCGAAGCAGATGGTAGCACAGATCAAGTGTTAGATAAAGCAATCGAGGTACTTACAACTGAGTAAGTCCTCCTTTTTTTAAATAAAATTAGCACTCTTAGTTGACAAGCGCTAAAATAAGCGTATAATAAGAGTAGAAAAAAAGAAAGGGTGATATGATGTTTAATAATGAAAATGATAAAGAAGAAAACGTCTTTGAAAAGTACGGACGTAATATTACCGAACAGGCTTGTCTTGGCAAGATAGATCCTGTTATTGGTCGTGATGAAGAGATTCGTTCGATTACGAGAGCCCTTTCTAGAAAGACTAAGAATAATCCGGTGTTGATTGGTGAACCTGGTGTCGGTAAGACGGCAATTGTCGAAGGACTTGCCCTACGTATTATCAAAGGTGATGTACCTGTTAGTCTAAAAGATAAAATGATTTTTGAACTCGATATGGCGGCTTTAATCGCGGGTGCTAAATATCGTGGTGAATTTGAGGAACGCCTTAAGAAAGTTTTGGATGAAGTTAAGAAGAGTGATGGTAATATTATTCTTTTTATCGATGAAATTCATACGATTGTAGGTTCGGGCAACATGGAAGGAGCAATGGATACTTCTAATATTTTGAAACCTTTGCTTGCCCGTGGTGAAATTCACGTTATCGGGGCTACTACTTTAAATGAGTATCGTAAGTATATCGAAAAGGATGGAGCCTTAGAAAGACGTTTCCAGAAGGTTAAAGTCGAAGAACCAAATGTCTTGGATACGATTACGATTCTAAGAGGTTTAAAAGAACGTTTTGAAATCCATCATGGAGTGCGTATTTCCGATAGAGCACTAGTGGCGGCAGCTACTTTATCGAACCGTTATATTACGGACAGATTTTTACCTGATAAGGCTATCGATTTAGTCGATGAGGCATGTGCTACTATTAGAGTACAGATGGATTCTGTACCAACAAGTTTGGATACGTTAACGCGTGAGATTATGCGTCTTGAAATAGAACGTCAGGCTTTGAAAAAAGAAAAAGATGCAGCATCTTTAAAACGACTTGAAGAGATTGAAACCGAACTTTACGACAAGCAAGGCAGGGAGAAAGAATTAAAAGAATCTTGGGAAAACGAAAAGGCCATCTATCAAAAAATAAAAGATAAGAAAAGTGAACTAGAAAAGGCTCGGTTTGAACTTGAAAAGGCTGAAAACGAATACGATTTAGAGAAGGCTGCGCGCTTAAGACATGGTGAAATTCCCGCTTTAGAGAAAGAAATAGAAGCTTTGAATAATCAAGAAAAGACTGAGATCTTGAGCGATACTGTGACTGAAGAGTCGATTGCTAGTATTATTGCTCGTTGGACGCATATTCCAGTTACTAAACTAATGAGTGGTGAAAAAGAGAAACTTTTACATTTGGAAGAAAACTTGAAGAAAAGAGTTATCGGTCAAGAAGAAGCTTTAAAGTTAGTGAGTGATGCTATTCTTCGTTCTCGAAGTGGTATAAAAGATCCTAATCGGCCAATTGGTTCGTTCTTATTCTTAGGTCCAACTGGAGTAGGTAAAACGGAAGTTGCTCGAAGTTTGGCTTACGAATTATTCGATGACGAAAAACACATGGTTCGAATCGATATGAGCGAATATATGGAGAAGTTTAGTGTTTCCCGTCTAATTGGTTCTCCTCCAGGATATGTTGGTTATGAAGAGGGTGGCGAACTTACGGAAGCCGTACGTCGTAATCCTTATAGTATCGTCTTATTCGATGAGGTTGAGAAAGCCCATCCTGAAGTCCTTAACTTGCTATTACAAATTCTTGACGATGGAAGAGTTACGGACTCAAATGGTAAAACTGTCGACTTTAAAAATACGATTATCATTATGACTAGTAACTTAGGAAGTGAGGCTATCTTAGAAGGTCGTAAAGAAGATGTGGAGAAAGAAGTTAAAAACTATTTCCGCCCTGAGTTCTTAAATAGAATTGATGAAATAATTATCTTTAATTCGCTTACTAAAGAAGACTTGTCACTTATCTTAAATAAGATTATTCACGATATTGAAAAACGTTTAAGTGATAAAGATATTCACTTAGTACTTACCGAAAGTGCTAGAGACTATTTAATCGAACGAGGTTACGATCAGTTCTATGGAGCCCGTCCTTTAAAAAGATTAACTGGTAGAACAATTGAGACGTTGCTATCGAAGAAGTTAATTGAAGGTGAAATTACCGAAGGAGATACAGTTACAATAGATTACGTGGATTCAGAGTTGGCGTTAACTACGAAAAGAGCTTAGTTTATAGGCTCTTTTTTTTCCGCAACTAAAGTCAATTGTTTGCCTTTTTCGTTAGGCATACAGGTAGTTAGAACGAGATATGATTTATCGGGTCTTGTAAAAAAGTGGATAGCACCTATCTTATTTTCGATAATTCGGTTCATGATGGTGTAGAGGTAGTCTTGATTTTGATAGGTAAGTTTTACTTCTTCGCCTATTGATAATTGATCGAGGTTTTTAAAATAAGCATTTTCTCCTATTCCAGAGTGTCCAGCAATTAAAACTATTTGGTTTTCTTCATCAGGCATAGCACTTTCTTTTAAAAAGATAATGTGTTTATCTAGATTGTTTTCTTGACTATCTTTAGCAAAAAGGGGTTCTTCTAAAGAAATTTGGGGAATAGTAAGTTTTGCAATAGGTATCGGTATCTCTTCTCGTATTGGGATTAAGCTGTTCCAAGTAATGCTTTGGATACTATTTCCGCTTTTTTCTATTTGGATCTGCATATTGGTGAAGCCTATCACAATAAATAGGGTAATAAAAAGTTTCTTCATGGTTCTCCTCGATATCTATACCTGTGTTTGGAACTTCTATAATATGTTCTTCTTCGTGCTTGTTAGTTAAGAACTCTTCGACAGAGCGATGGTCTTTATCTATTTCGAAAGTTAGTTCTTTTGGCACAAAAATATAGCCTTCGGGTCCTTCTATTTCCTTTAGATTGTATGTTCCATAAGATAAGTCGTCGATTATTAGAATACCATTATCATTTGTTTCATATGTTCCAATTAATTCGTCGTCTTTCCATAATTCGAATTTGGCATGGTTATTTTTTATCAGTTCTTTGCTATCTTCATCGACCTTATAAAGAGTAAATTTTCCTTTCTTTTCGAGGTTATATTTATGAAACACTTGGTGAAGGTTATTTTCTTTAACTTCGATTTGGAAAGGGTCAACTTTTTCGTACCCTTCTATTTCCGTTTCCTGTTTTACCGTGTATATGCCATAAGGAAGAGTTAGTTCTAATATACCATTTAGGTCGGTGGTAGCAGTCTCCACTAATTCTCCTTTTTGATTATAGAAACCAAAGGTAATATTTGCTTCTTTTTGGAACCCTTTTTCCTCACTTCCATAGTATTTCTCGATGATGATTTTATTTTTGATGACTTCGTTTTCAAAAGTGACAGTTGCTTTAACGTTACCTAAATGTAAATTGATTTCCTCTTCTTTTTCATCCTTTTGGTAACCTTCGCCAGCACTTTCTTCTTTGATGATATATTGTCCTAATTTTAAATCACATACAGTTACTTCTGTGTTATCAGTTAGAGTAACTGTTTCAACACGTTCTTTTGTTGTCTTATTGTAGATACCAAAAACTGTGCCAAGAAGTTTAGCATCTCCTTGAGGTGAACCGATCCCTGTATCTTTATCTAATTTTTTAATAGTTAGACAAAAACCTGGGGCTTCGACATAGACTTTGACTTCTTTTTCTTTATAACTTCCGACAGTCATGAAATCTTGCTTTTCTTTATGTCGATAGACGATTGTTGGGGTGTTATAGATTTTATCTTTTCTAACTAGAGTTACTTCACCTGAACCTAGACCTGTAGCCTTGATTTTAAAATAATTAAGTCTATCGATTCTTTCGTATTCTAGGTTTGAACTTATATCCTTTACTTCATATTCTTTAAGTACTCTATTGTAGTCTTCTAAGTTAGTTGTGGAACCATAATATATTCTGTAGGGTTCCTGTCTAATAAAACTTGGTATTTTTTCGTGATTGTTGACGAGCGTCATAATACTTTCCATGTCGTTATCATAGGTAGTAATTTTGTTTCCGTTTAGACTATCAGTAAAGTAGAAATCTGCTTCTTTGTCTATTTCTTTCCAGATTAGCACTTGAGTGACATAGTACCATTTGCTATCTTGATGATCATTGTATTGGTAACCATAATAGGCTATTAGCGATATTTTGTTTAATGTTTCATCACTTATACTGTTAATATCTATTATATCGTCATAGTCGGTGGTGGCATCAATTTCTGCCCAGGGCTCGATACAATAGGCAAAACTATCATCCTCCTTTCGTAAAAAGCGAGCCTGTTGATAACGGATTCTTCCGTTCTTTTCTTTTTTTATCCACATCGAGGGAATATATTCTCCTTCGTAAAACTTAGTTGAAGCTTTTACGATAGTGGGACAAAAAAGAGTTAATATTACTGCTAAGATACTTCCTACTACTAATTTTTTGGTCATTTTTTCATTCCTTTCTCGTCTTTTTTTGGAAAGACGGTTCCTACTATAAAACGTTTTTTTAGGCTTTGCAAATGACCAATTTTGAAAATTTTTTGAAAATTCTCTAGGGGAATTTTCAATTTTCGCCTAGGGGAATTTTAAAAACTTTTTTGAAATTCTCTAAGGGAATTTTGAAAATTACAAGTTTTTTAAAAAATTTTAATTTTTTTTCGATATAATAGTAACTGGAGGGGATTATATGACGGATATTGAGATTGCTCAAAGTATGAAAATGGTTCCTATTTCTGATATTGGAAAGAAGTTAGGTTTATCTGAAGAAGCTTTAGAATACTACGGCAAATATAAGGCTAAAATCGATACTAAACAGGTTACTTCTCATAAAAATGGTAAACTTATTTTAGTGACGGCCATATCTCCTACACCTTATGGGGAAGGGAAAACGACGGTTACAATTGGGTTACATGATGCTTTTAGGAAGTTAGGTAAGGATTCTTTAGCAGTTTTAAGAGAACCTTCTTTAGGGCCAGTGTTTGGTTTAAAAGGAGGAGCAACTGGAGGAGGATATAGTCAAGTTGTACCGATGGAAGATATCAATTTGCATTTTACAGGTGACTTTCATGCGATTACGGCAGCCAATAATTTGTTGTGTGCAGCTATAGATAATCAATTTTATTTCGGTAATTCCTTAAATTTAGATCCTAAAACAATTACTTTTAGACGTTGTTTGGATGTAAACGACAGGGCTTTACGGGAAGTTGAAATAGGTCTATCTTCACCTAAAGAGACGAAGCGAAACGAACATTTTAATATTACGGCGGCTAGTGAAATCATGACAATTTTTTGTTTGGCGAGTGATATGGATGATTTAAGACGACGTCTTGATAATATTTTTATCGGGTTTACTTACGATGGAAAACCTATTTATGCTAAGGATTTAAAAGTAAGTGGATCAATGATGGCCTTGTTGAAAGATGCAATGAAACCAAATTTAGTACAGACCTTAGAAGGAAATCCTGTCTTAATTCACGGTGGTCCTTTTGCTAATATTGCTCATGGGTGCAATAGTTTGATTGCTACTAAATTAGGTTTACGTCTTTCGGATTATGTAATAACGGAGGCAGGGTTCGGTTCAGACTTGGGTGCTGAAAAGTTTATGGATATCAAGTGCCGCATGGGGAATATAAAACCTTCGTGTGTAGTTCTAGTCGTGACGATTAAAGCTCTTAAGTATCATGGTGGCTTAGATAAAGATGAACTGTTCGAAGTAAATCCTCAAGCTACCAAAAAAGGGCTTGCAAATTTAGAGGCTCACTTATCTAATTTAAGAAAGTTTGGTGTTCCTATTGTCGTTAGTTTAAATCGTTATAATAATGATACTCTAGAAGAAATCGAAGTTGTTAGAAAGTACTGTGCACAGGAAAATGTTCCTTTCGCAATTACTTCGAGTTATGAAGATGGTGGTCAAGGAGCAGTTGACCTTGCTAAAAAAGTCGAAGCGGTGTTAGATAGTAAAAACAATTTTCATTTTCTTTATAAGGACGACTTAGATATAGAAGATAAACTTATTGTTTTGGCTAAAGAAATATACCATGCCGATAGTGTTTCTTATAGTACTAAGGCTCAAAAACAACTAGAGTTACTTCGCAAGATAAAACAAAATTATCTTCCAATTTGTGTTGCTAAAACACAGTATTCTTTATCAGATGATGCCAAAAAGCGTGGTAACCCTGTCCATTATGAGTTACAAATTAAAGATTTAGTGCTTTATTCAGGAGCTGGATTTGTAACAATTTTACTAGGTGACATATTAACAATGCCAGGTTTACCAAAGAATGCTAATTACGAACAAATCGACTGTGTAGATGGCAAAATAACAGGACTCTTTTAGTATAAAAAATTTAGTTTGGGAAAAGATAACCTTAGGTGATACAAATGGAAGGTTATCTTTTTATTTTGGGTAAGGGAATTTTATCGGTTGCAGTATTATTTTTACTTACCAAGTTGATGGGTAGAAAACAGGTAGGTCAAATGAATCTTTTCGATTATGTTATCGGTATTACTATTGGGTCTCTTGCTGCCGAAATGACTTTAAATCCCGAAATTGATTTTTTCGAAGGGATATTTTCTTTAGTTATCTATGCGGCGATTGCTCTTTTAATTTCGCTTCTTACTCAAAAAAGTATGAATGCAAGACGCTTCTTTATAGGAAGTCCGTTAGTTTTAATTCAAAATGGGGAGATACTTTACCATAATGTCAAAGTTGCTAAATTAGATATCAACGATTTATTGCAAGAAGCAAGAGTTAATGGTTACTTTGATCTATCGCAAGTGGAATTTGCTTTGATGGAGGGGAATGGACAGATAAGTTTTCTACTAAAGAGCAAGTACCAGCCGGCGACGTTAAAAGATCTAAAAATTAAGGCATCTTACCAAGGATTGTGCGCTGATTTGGTAATCGATGGCAAAATAATGTATAATAACTTAAAAGAAGTACATAAAGACGAAAAATGGTTAAGAACCAGGTTGGAAAGAGAAGGCTATAAAGATTTAGCAAATTTGTTTTTAGTAATTATGGATAGTAATGAAAAATTGACAATTTACCCGAAGAATGAAAATATGAAATCTCTACAGGTCCTCGAATAACCAAAATTGCCTAATTTTCCCTTTATTAATCAAGGTTTCTGCTTGACAAAATAAGGGCAAAGTCGTATTCTAAAGGGGTATGAAAAGAGGAGAACGGGTTATGGATGAAAAAATGACTACCAAAGAGTGGATTCATCGTGAATTATTAACTATTCCTAATTTTTTGACTCTCGGTCGAATTTTAGGTACTGGTTTTTTGATTTTTTACCTTATTGGTCATGGCCTTACGCCTCTTACCTTCTTTGGAGTTACTTCTCCTTGGATACTTCCTATGCTGGCTACTGGTATTGTTTTAACAGATTTACTCGATGGTTTTATTGCAAGACACTTTAATTGTTCTTCACGTTTGGGTGGAGCATTGGATGCTATTGCCGATAAAATTTTCAACTGGGGTATTGCTTTAACTCTTGTTTTTACTGGCCTTTTTCCGGTTACGAGTCTAGCTCTCTTAGCTCCGACAATTATTCGGGATTTTTATGTGGCAACTGTTACTTCAATAGATAAGACGGAAGATGGTACTAAAAAAATTCAAGATAAGAAAAAGAAACAAGAAAAACTTACTTTGAAAGAAAAATCCGAAGCCTTTTTAAAAGGAGATGCGATGTCTCCAACTGTCTATGGTAAATTGAAGATGTGGCCAATGTCTATTGCCGTTATCAGTGGTTTACGTTTTGGCTATTTATTATCCCAAAATTATTTATTTACAGCTTGTGCCGTTTTAGCGGATGCTTGTTCGTTAGTCGATATCGTTACAGTTCATCGTAATTATAGTGAACGAAAAGAAAAAAGAATAAAAAAGTTAGATGAGACAACAGCAATGGTCGAAAAAGAATACGGCTCTTTGCAAAAAAAAAACGAATCAACAAAAAAGCCGACACTCGAGCAACAATGGTTGATTGAACAAGAGATAACTTATCTTACTATGCAGGAACCAACTCAAGCATATAAGGCACCATATCAAAAGAAACATTAAAGAGGAATTATAACAGGTTCCTTTTTTCTTTTACCCAATTGATTTTCCATCAAATTCGGTCTATACTTAGTTAGGATAGGAGGTTCACTTATGATACAAATTTATAAAAAATTAGAACAAGACAATGAAATCACTTCACTTGAAAAAATAAAACCAGGTTCGTGGATTCATTTGACAGCTCCAACTCAAGATGAAATAAAAAGAGTTGCGAGTACTTTAGATATTGAAGAAACGTATTTAACTTCAATACTAGATGAGGAAGAACAACCAAGAGTAGACGTTGAGGATGATAATTCTTTGGTCATTATCGATGTTCCTAAAAACTATATGCGTCATGGTAGTTCTCAAGTTAAAACTTATCCCCTTGGTATTTTATCGATTCATAACTCCTATATTGTGACTATTTCTAATCAAGAGTTCGACTTCATGAAACAGTTTCAGGAAGATAAAATTAAAAATTTCTATACCGATCATAAGAGTCGTTTTGTAATTCAAATACTTTATCAGGTAGCCCATTATTACACTAAGTGCTTGAAGCAAATTCATCAAACGATGGAAGAAACTGAAGACCTTATGTTTACTTCAACTTCTAATAAAGATTTAGCGAAAATGCTTTCGCTAGAGAAGAGTCTAGTTTATTTTGCAACTTCGTTAAGAGAGAATGAGGCCGTTTTAGAAAAAGTTGTCAAAGGTACTTTTATTCCATTATTTGAAGATGATCAAGATTTGTTGGAAGACGCTATTTTAGAAAATAAACAAGGTATTGAAATGGCTAGTTTGTATAGGGAAATTTTAGGTAGTATGACCGATGCCTTTGCGACAGTTATTTCTAATAACTTAAACAACGTTATGAAGTTTTTAACGAGTATTACGATTGTTATTTCAATCCCAACGATGATATTTTCGTTTTTTGGTATGAACATTCCATTTGGAACTATCGGTACTAGTGATGGCTCAGTTTGGTATTTGTTATTTATATCTTGTGTTATTTCTATTTTAATTACGTGGATTTTAAAAAGAAAAAATATGTTATAAATTTAGGTATAAAAAAGTAAATTATTCATAGACTATAAATGTCACGATATTGTGACATGGTTGAAATCCTAGGTGAGCCTAGGATTTTTTTGAAAAATTTAAAAAACTTGCAATTTTAAAAATTCTAAAAAATTCCCCTAGACGAATTTTCAAAATTCACCTAGAGGAATTTTTAATTTTGTTTTAAATTTCCCTTAGGGAATTTTTAAAATTGGCGATTTGTAATGTTTTTTTACTTGTGTTAGAGTACCTCCTCGAAAGGAGGTGAAACATGTATTTTCCATTTAAAACTAAAGAAGAACAAG
>CANQDB010000032.1 GCA_947591175.1 uncultured Bacilli bacterium | reverse complement strand
GATCTATATCAAGATTTGCATCTTAATATCTTTTCCTTCTAGTGTAATCAGTTTTCCATAAAACTTTTCACACTTTCGTCATTATTTTAGCATTAATTTTTTTAGATGTAAATGTATGAAATGGAAATATAATTTGGTTGAAAAGGCTCATTTATTAGTGTTATAATTATTAAAGAATAGAGGGTGAATTTCATGAATGAAAATGAAACTAAGAGTTCAATAGGTTCGGCTCAACAATTCGTTTCGGATATAAAAAATTCTAAAATTGGGCTTGAAAATGCTGCTCCTGAGGCTAGTTATGCTTATACCGATAATTCTTGCCAGACGCGTAATGTATTGGAAGCCTCTATTTCAACTTATGCTTCGATTATTCAAAGTTTTGGTGTTAACTTCGATAAAGATATTGAAAATATAAATGTAATTGCTAAAGAATTTGATAGTTTAGATGAGGAAATGAAATTGAATGGCAGCAAGAATTTTTAAAACAAAACAAGATGTCGAGCAAATGGAAAGGGATAATCGGAAAGAGTATCATAATCTAGAGGAACAAGAAAAAGAAATTGCTACATTACAGATGAAATATCAAGATTTAGCTCTTTCTTTAAAACGGGAACTCGATAAAATTGCTGATTATGTTACAGGACCTGCAGTTGCTGCTTTTCTAGATACTAAGAATAAAGCTTTGGTAGAAGATACACAATCCTTTCATGATGGTTTAATAAATTACAAAAAAGAAATTCAAACTCAAAAACGTAAATTAGATGAACGCTATAATGACCTTTTAAAAGAACTTAAAACTTATGAAAAGGAGGATCGCCATGAGAATTCAAGTGAGTGAAATCAGTAATCGAGCAAGTGCCATAAACCGTTATCTTTTACAATTGGATAATGTTTTTTCACAAATAATCAGTTCAGTTTCTCGTTTTTCTCAAAATGATTCTTTAACTGGGTATGGTTACATGTCCGCAAAGATTTATTATCGGACAGTTTACACATCTATTGCCTATGGGTTTATTAGGGCTAACGAAGCTCTTAGGGAGGCAAATAGTAAAGTGGCTATTGCTTTAAATAATGGCTTGGACAAAATTGATACTGATGAAATACAACGTGCTATGACGCGTATTCAAGCTTATCAACGTGAAATGCAAGAAGTACGTGAAAATAAAGTCTTTGATCTTTTTGGTTTTCATATAGAATACAACAGGGTTGATCGAAGTGCGGAAATTGCCGCTGAAGAACGATTAATTGCACAAATTCAAGTGGTAATTCGTGCCGATAGTGCTGCTTCAGGTTGCTATTCTAATTTTAATAGCATCGTAACTGACTTAAAACAGGCGATTGCTAAAATGAACGATGTTGTCTTTAAACGTGATGCCGAATATGATTTTCGCTCTCGTGGTAGTGAATTTAATTTTAAGTATGAAGATTTAAAACCATTTTTGAATTTGATGATCGATGAAAATGGTAATTTGTTTAACACTAAGTTAGTGCAAGATGAAAAATATTTAACGATGTTAGAAGATGCTTCATTTAGAACACCATGGGGTTATCAGGATAATGCTTTATTTATGTCAATTATTTCAATTAATAGTGGGAAATATAATGATCCATATACAGAGGCAACTCTCAAAGGAAATATAGCTACTGATTTTAGATCACATTTTACGCCAGATATCATCGATCATTATTATCGTAATACTTTTTGGCGATACAATGTCAATAATGATAGAGCTGAATGGCAATGTACGACCTATTCCTTTGGAAGAATGCTTGAGCTATATGGCTTAAATTATTGGGATGTCAAAGTAAATGTTCGCCACGTAGGGGATCGTGATATTAGATTGAATACACTTACCGGTATGCCTTTAGAACACGAAGATCGTGATGGTGGTAATGCGGGAGACTGGGTAGATAACATGAAATTTAATAAGGAAAACGGCGAACTGTATTATGATTTTACGACACCAGAATCCAAAAATGGGCAACTTACTATCGAAGACGTTAATGTTGGTGATTGGATTATTTGGAAAGTTGCCGATAATAAAGGAAATATTCTTACTAATAAATATGGACATATTGCGACTATCGAAGGAATCGACTATGCGAATCATAAAGTAATTTATTCGGAAGGTAACTGGGGTTATAATCCTTATAATCAAGCCGGAATTTATGTTAGGACGATCCCCTTTGATGAAAATGGTGTATTAATTAATGGAACAGGAGATTTTAATGCTAGTGAACCTGGTTTTTATACGCGTGATTATACGGGTGGCAACCATTATGTTTTACAGGGAGTTATCCATACTAATGAGGTTTTACAAAACGATGCTAGTGGTAATGTGACCGTAGTTGAACAATATGCTGAAAATAGTGTCGTAAGGGCACCCGTTGCTTAAGGAGGAATAGTTCATGGAAATTAAGTATACTAAGTTAATGGCTACTCTTGCTTTGGCAGGAATGGGTATGGTTTTAGTAAGAAGTAGTGCTCCTCTACAGGTAAAACCTCAAGCAGAGATTAAACAAGAGACAGCAGTTGTAGAACCAGTTGAAACACCAACTGAAGCACCGATTGAAACTTTAGAAGAATCTCCACAAACAAATAGAGTCGAAATAGAAATAGGAGGAGTAATTTATTTAGTAGATGAAAAATCGATAATCGAAAGTCCTCCAGATGTTTATGAAACTAGTTCGTTTTTACAAGAGGTTGAGGAAACTATTAAAAACTATGAACCTATATCTTTTCTTTCTTCTTTTTTGGAGATGAATAGAATTAATTTACAAGATAAAACGTTAAGATTTGATCCAAATGATCTATTTCAAGTGCAAGCATGTGTCGATGAATACATAAAAGTTTATGAGACTTTAGAAAAGGATGAAGATAGTCTTCGCTTTCAATATTTATATTATCCTAAAAGAGATGAGGGAATCGATTTTGATGAGTCTATTCAAAAGAACGGAGTTATCGAATATTTGGCTTTGAATGAAAGTTATTTAACTCAAGAAACAAAGGCAGCATTATTAGAAAAGTATCAGATTAAGGAAGATGAAATTCCAAGTTCTTTTGTCAATGAAAGAAATTGTGATCCATTGTTGATTAGACCTTTAGTGGTAGAGTCGGGTCTTTATGATGTTTTAGGAATTGAAGTTAAATCTAATAGTATCGATGATGTTTTAAATTCGGTTAATGCTTATTACGAGGCTAGAGAATTAGGCCTTGATGAACGTCTATTAACTTCTTTGGAATTGGTTATTCAAAAAGGTAACGAAAAATATCTTAATCAAGCAAGTGTAGATCAAAATCTCTCAGTTCGCGATAGATACTATTTTAGTTTGCTTCCAGAATTAAAAAAGCAAACTGATTTCGAAGGCTATAGAAGTAGAGTTTTACAAAGTATTACTGGAAAGGAATTAGAGACCTATAACAATGTAAAATAAAAAGGAGTTAGGGTTATGCGGATAACAATTTTAAAAGACAATCGACAAATACCTTTTATCTTACCTAAGAAGGTATATGGTAATTATTGGCTAAAGGATCTTGATTCTAACAATAAAGAAGAAAATATTATAAATGTCCAAGCTGTCGATGGTCGTTGGTGTATTGCAAGTAATCAAGAGGTTCATATCGTGACTGATAAAGGTGCTTGTGATACTTTATTTTTAGAAGAAGGTTTACGTTTTCAATTGGTTTTAGCTCAATCACAACGTACGCTTTCTTTGTTGTGTTCTTCGGTATATATGAGTGAACAATTTTTAGATGTTATTCCGCAAAATGGTATCTTTTGTATCGGTAATGAGGATGGTTGTGCGATTCAATTAAATTTTACTAATATTTCCCAAGTTTTTAAGTTGACGTTTGAAAATAAATGTTGGTCTTTTGAAGTCGTAGATAAGGCATCTTTAGTTTATGTAAATGATATTCGTAACGATAATGGATTTCTATCTTATGGAGACGTTTTATGTTATGGACAATTAAAACTAGTCGTAATGCCACAGTTTATTATTTTAAGTAGTCCTATGGGAATGGTCAAAGTTAATAGTCAAATATTTAAACCTCGTGCTAAAGAGAACAAGGAACTATTCCAGGAAAAGGAAGAGATAAAAGATATTGAACTTTATTCGCCAAATGAGTATTTCCATCAGGCCCCTAGGTTCATAACGGCAATCGAACCTTTAAAAATGGAAATTGATCCACCACCTAGTAAAGAACCAGAATCTAATATGCCACTTATTTATAGTTTAGGACCGATGGTTACGATGGGAATGTCTTCCTTAGTGATGTCTATTTCATCAATCAACAGTATGCTTTCTCAAGGTAAGACTTTCGGTGATGTCATGCCAACTGTAATAGTTGCTCTTGCCATGCTTGCCAGTATGTTGTTGTGGCCTAGTTTAATTAAAAAATTTGAACAAAAGGAACACGAGCGTAAAGAAAAATTAAGACAAGAGAAGTATCGAACTTATATCGATGAGAAGAGACAGATCATAAAGAATAACGTCCGTTCACAGCATCAGATTTTAATTGAAAATTATATTTCTTTGGAAAAGTGTAAAGAAATAATTTTAAATAAAAAGAAGCAGTTGTGGGAAAGAAAGATCGATCAAGATGACTTTTTGACTCTTCGTTTAGGAATGGGAACTATACCATTAAATGCCGATATTCATTATCCTGAAGAACATTTTACTTTAGAAGAAGATGCTTTAAAGGAAATTATTGGAACTATCGTCAATGAAAATAAAATGCTTGAGAATGTACCGATTACGGAATCTTTCGTTGAGAAAAATATTACAGCTGTCGTCGGAGATGAGATGCATCGTTATGCCTTTTTAGATAATCTTTTATTTCAAATGTTTACTTTCCATAGTTATACGGATTTGAAATTGATTGTCTTAACTCGTAATCCCGAACGTTTTGAAGCTTTGAAAAAATTACCACACGTGTGGTCTAATAATCGCGAAGTACGTTTTTTTGCGACTGATCAAGATGAGGCTAAAGAGTTATCGTTATATCTCGAAAAGGAGTGCTATCATCGTAAAGTAGATGAAAGTGGAAATAATAGAAATCTCGATTATAAGAGCTTTGCTCCATATTATATGATTATTACAGATGATTACCAGTATTATCGTAATATTGATATTGTCGAGGATACATTAAATCAAAAAGAAAATGTGGGCTTTAGTATCGTAATCGTCAATGAGAAATTATCTAATTTACCTGCCGAATGCACGAATTTTATTAACGTTACAGAAACTACATCGGGCTTCTTTGAAAGTGAACTTACTTCTGATAAACAACAAGAGTTTGTCGCGGATCTATTCGTAAATGATACGCTCGACGCTTATTGTTACAAATTAGCTAATATTCCAATTGAACTCGATAACGAGGAAACAAACGAAGGACTACCTCGTGTTTTAGGTTTCTTAGAAATGTATCAAGTTGGTAATATCGAACAGTTGAATCCAGTTCATAGGTGGCAGAGTAATAATCCGACTATCAGCTTGCAAGCCCCTGTCGGAGTCGATTCTTCTGGGTCTTTAGTTAAACTGGATTTACATGAAAAGTCTCATGGACCACATGGTTTAATAGCGGGAATGACTGGAAGTGGTAAATCGGAGTTTATCATAACTTATATTTTGTCGCTTGCTATCAATTATCATCCCGATGAAGTTTCCTTTATTTTAATCGATTACAAAGGTGGAGGTTTAGCTGGAGTTTTCGAAAATAACGAAGTGGGTATTCATCTACCGCACTTAGTAGGAACGATTACAAACCTAGATAAAGCTGAACTCAATAGGTCGTTAGTTTCAATTCAAAGTGAATTGAGGCGTAGACAACAAATATTTAATGAAGTTCGCGATCAATTAAATGCTGGAACAATCGATATTTATAAGTATCAGACGCTTTATCGAACAGGAGAGGTCAAAGAGCCTTTGCCACATCTATTTATTATCAGTGATGAGTTTGCCGAACTTAAGAGTCAACAGCCAGAATTTATGGATCAATTAATCTCGACTGCTCGTATCGGACGTAGTTTAGGAGTTCACTTGATTTTAGCCACGCAAAAGCCAGCAGGGGTCGTAAACGATCAAATTTGGAGTAACAGTCGTTTCCGTGTTTGTCTCAAGGTTCAGGATAAGGCCGATAGTCAAGATATGATCCAATGCCCTGATGCAGCTTTACTTACGACAACAGGTCGCTTCTATTTACAAGTTGGCTATAACGAACTATTTACTTTAGGTCAATCGGCCTGGACTGGTATTTCTTATCAACCGACCGATAAGCCGCAGAAAAAAATTGACGAGAGTATCGATTTAATCGATTCTATTGGTTCTATTATCGAAGAGGTAGACGATACTAAAAAAAGTGTCGTAACTAGTGCTCAAGGAGAGGAACTTACGAATATTGTCACATATTTATCACGGTTAGCTGAGGAACAAAAAATTGTTCCAAAGTCGTTGTGGTTACCACCTTTAAAAGAGGATACTTTACTTACTACTTTAGAAGAAAAGTACTCTTATGTTCCTTCTAATGAAGGAATATTGGCTTTAATTGGAGAATACGATGATCCGATGAATCAACGTCAGGATTTGCTATCGCTTTCGCTTACCGAAGGAGATACTATTCTCTATGGTACTTCGGGAAGTGGAGTAGAGACACTTCTACAAACGATGATTCTATCGGTGATAACTCATTATAGTCCGGAGAAAGTAGGATTTTATCTTTTAGATTTTGGAAGTGAATCTCTTCGCATGTTCGAAGGTTTTCCACAGATCGGAGATATAGTTTTAAGCTCGGAAGAAGAAAAACTTACTAATTTGTTGAAATATTTAAAAGACGAAATCGAAATTAGAAAAAGTCGCTTACTTCCTTATAATGGAGATCTTTCTTTGTTTCATCAAAAGGAACCAAATGAGCTACCTTATATCGTAGTTGTTATCAACGGTTATGAAACTTTTTATGAAAATTATGAAACTTTGGAAGATGAGTTAATGCTTTTGACTAGAGAGGGCAATCGTTATGGTATTTTCTTCTTTGTGACAGCCTCATCGACTAATGGAATTCGTTATAGAATGCGCCAAAACTTCACAAACGCTTTCACTTTGCAACTAAATCAAGAAGAAGAGTACGCTTTAGTATTCGGCAATACGAAAAACGTCTTACCGAGTCAAGTATACGGTCGCGGTCTTATCAAATTAGATGAAATTTACGAATTCCAGACGGCAATTTATTGCTCTAATGAAGATCTGTTAGAAAAAGTTGCTTTATTAAAACAACAAGAACAACAAAAGACATCTTACAGGACAAAGAAAGTACCGATTTTACCAAATCGGGTTACAAGAGACTTCTTGCGTTCTAGTTTCACAGGCCTAAATCACGTACCAATCGGTGTTCAAAGTGAGAATTTAGAGATTATGGAACTAGATTTGAAAAAGCAATATACGACGATGGTAACTTCTTACGATGTCATGAACGTTTTATCTTTCACTAGGGGTTTACTTCGTGAATTGATGTTGTTAACGCCTTTGGATTATGTTATTTTAGATGCTGAAGGTCTTCTAGAAAACGACAAAGTCTTGACAGCGAATAACTGTTACAAGACAAACTTTGGTGAAGAATTAAGACGCTTATATGATATAGCAAGTAAGGAACAAAACATTTACAAAGAAGCTAATTACGATAAAAAAGTACTAGCTAATAATCCTTTTAAAGTTATAGTTATCGTCGGTTTAGCAACGTTTTTGAAAAAGATTAACTCTAGTGATAAGACCATTTTCGAGAATCTTATGAAGATGGCTAAAGACTTAGAACAGTGGAGTTTCATCCTAGTTGATGCCATTGACAACTTTAAAAAAGAAGAATACAATGAATGGTATAAGGTCGCAATCGATCCTGCTTATGGAATATGGATCGGTAATGGTATGATGGATCAATTTACTTTGAAGATCAATCGGACGACCAAGGATTTAATGGAAGAAATTAAAGATGATTTCGGCTACCAAGTAAAACGAGGAATTCCAGAGAGAATGAAAGTTTTAGAGGAGGAAGAGAATGGATAAAATCTTAGTTACCGTTCGGGTACCTCGCTTGGAGGAAAGTTTTGATTTTTTAATACCTATTCATAAAAAGATTGGCAATGTACTATTAGCTTTGGAAAAAATTGTGTACGACCAAAGTAAAGAGTACTTTGTCAGGGAAGAAGCTCATCATTTATATGATATAGAGACGGGCATTATACTTGAACCTCAAAAAATCGTTAAAGAAGTAGGTTTAAGAAATGGTTCGGTTATTATTTTAGTTTAGGGAGGTGAAAACATGGCAGAGTTTAGAATGAGTCCTGAAGAACTTCGGGAAAAGGCTGCTCAATTAGATCAAATGTCTAATCGTTTTGCAGAATTAGTGGCCCATATGGATCAAGATCAAAAGAAATTATCTACTAGTGCTTGGGTTTCGACTGCATCTCAAGCATATTCTGAGGATTATCAAAAATATTTACCAAGTCTCAATGGAATGAAAGAAAAAATGGATGAATTTTCAAGACATTTTAAGGCATCGGCAGATGCAACTGACCAAATGAATCAAAATATTGTCAGTCATTTTCAAGGTTAAGAAAGGAGCAAAAGTAAAGTATGAATACATCTTTTAATTACGAGGAAGCAAAAGAAATTCTTACAAGTATGCAATCTGATTTAAGTGAAATGCAAACTATTTTCAACCAATTGACACAAATTACTGATATCGCTAGTGTTTGGGGTGGAAGTGCTGCTACAACGACTATTCAAAAAGTTGAGGAATACAAAGAGTTATTTCCAAAGTTTGTAGCTAGAACTAATCAACTTATCAGTGATTTAACTACTGTAATTGAATCACATGAGAAATTGGAACAGGCTCAAGCAAATAGTGCTCAAGGTTTGATGTAAGGCAATGGAAATCATTGCTTTTTTTATGTTTTTGTGATATAATCTAACTACTTTTAGGGGGATGGCTATGAAGCGTTTTTTATATGAAGATGGAAAATATTATACTAGAAAAGAAGCTTGTCAAAAATTTGGTATTGCTTCAAGGACACTCGATCGACATCTTAAATCGATGGATTTTACAGAGGCTGTCAAGGCTTCTTTAAAACAACGACATAATGATTATACAAGTGTGACAAGTGGAAAGTCTTGTTCAGAAATCGAACGCGAAGAAGGCTTGGTTAAACATTCTCTTGCTAAGTATTTAAGAAATCATGAGGGTGTTTCAGTGGAAGATGCTATCGCTTATTTAAAAAGAAGTGATAAACAGGATTGGACGCACTTTCGCCCTGATCAAAAAGAACTCATTCTAGAAGACGGAACACGTGAAAAAGTAAATCTTGCCGATTATGCAAAAACTTTGGGATGTTCGAAAATGACTTTGTATAATTATTTAAAAAAGGGGCTTAGTCTTAATCAAGCAACTCTTCAAATAAGTGCTAAAACAAAAGATAAATATACAAGTCGTCCTATATTTTGGGTCGACGAAAACACGACGTTATATAAGTTTTGTATGGATAATGGATATAGTTACAATAATATTTATATAAGGATGATGGAGGGGCTTTCACTAAAAGAGGCTATCGCATCTTACGTAGATGAGGGTCAAAGAAAACCTATATGGTGGAAATACGAATATCAGGGAATCTTATTATCTAGTTTTTTAAAGCGTTATCAAATTAGTAGTGATTATGTCCTTGAATGGATTAATAAAGGTAAAACTTTAGAAGAAGCGATTGAAAAGTTTTTCTTTAGAACTCCCAAGGGCGAAAATAAAACGAAGTACCAACAACTTTTTGATTTATATAACCTGTTAGAAACATATCCCGAAGAAGAACGTTTTGGGGTATTATTGGCAAGTCCCTTGACTGAGGAACAAAAGAATATGTTTTGTGAAAGGTATAATAAGTTAGCAATCGTCAAACGGGATTTAAATTTACTTACTCTTTATCGAATGGGTGAACAGTTACCACCTGATGAAAAAGATGCTTTTTTTGAAGAAAATATGGTTACTCCTTTTGAATATAATTACGTCGAAGAAAATATATTAAAACCTTTGCATCTTTCGACAGTTCATCAAAATCAAGAGTTGACTAAGCGTTCCGTTCTATACTATAATAAGCCTAGTAAAGGGATGGAAAAAATAAAATAAAATTAATTCTTTAAGATGGTTTTTTAATTTTTCACGCATATTAAAAAGGGAGGCCTATTTATGGTAATCGATGTTAAAGATCTATATGAAAAGTTAGAGGAATATAAAGGTAAGGATATCACTCTTCAAGGTTGGGTTAGGAATCATCGTAAACAAAAGGAATTTGGGTTTATCGATTTTCACGACGGAACTTATTTTAAGAGTGTACAAGTTGTGTATGATAATAAATTAAGCGACTTTGAAGAAATTCAAAAGTTACGGGTAGGTTCTAGTATCGAAGTTTTAGGAACCGTCATGGATTCACCTGCTAAAGGGCAAGAATTCGAAGTTCATTTGAAAGAATGGAAATTATTTGGAGATAGTCCAGAAGATTATCCAATTCAACCAAAAAGACATACTAGAGAGTTCTTAAGAGAACAAGCCTATCTTAGACCTCGTACTAATTTGTTTGGGGCAATTTTTAGAGTTCGAAGTGTAGCAGCCATGGCGATTCATGAGTATTTTCAAAGTCATAACTACGTCTATGTGCATACACCTTTAATTACGACGGCCGATTGTGAGGGAAGTGACCAAATGTTTAAGATTACAACATTTGACTTCAATCACTTACCAATGAAAGATGGCAAAGTTGACATGAGTAAAGATCTTTTTGGAAAGACGGCTTTTGTAACGGGAACTGGTCAACTTCACGGGGAAGCATTCGCCATGGCTTACAAAAAAATATACACTTTTGGACCAACGTTTCGAACTGAAAAGTCTAACACTAAGACACATTCGAACGAATTCTGGATGATAGAACCGGAGATTGCTTTCTGTGATTTAGAAGGTCTTATGGATATTGAAGAGGACATGTTAAAGTCAGTTGTCCAAAGAGTCCTCGATAAGTGTCCATTAGAGATAGATTTCTTCGATCAATTTGTGGAAAAAGGTTTGAAAGAGAAGTTAACAAAGCTAGTTAAGGCGAAATTTACTCGTATTTCCTATCACGATGCTATCGATATTTTGAAGAAAGCCGATGTCAAATGGGAGTTTACGCCTTCGTATGACGACGATATTGCGAAAGAACATGAAAAATATATTACGGAATATTTTAATGGTCCAGTCTTTATTACGAATTGGCCAAAAGATATCAAGACTTGGTACATGAAAGTAAATGACGATGGTAAAACTGTGGCCGCAGTTGACTTAGAAGTACCAGGTGCAGGCGAATTAATGGGTGGTTCGCAACGTGAAGAAGATTACGATAAATTATTAAAACGAATCAAAGAAATGAATGTCGATCAAGATACCGTCGATTGGTTCTGCAATTTACGGAAATTTGGAGGATGCTACCATTCGGGCTTCGGTATGGGCTTCGAACGTTTACTCATCTACTTGACAGGAGTCGACAACATCCGTGACGTTATTCCATTCCCAAGAACACCTAATAATTGTGATTACTAAAATAAGGTATAAAAGCCTTATTTTTTTTTCATACTAAAAATGAAAGGATGAATTTGGATGAAAAAAATTATAGCTTTGTTTTTGGGAATTTTATTTTTTACAGGTTGTAGCTTTACCGATATGATGAATACCCCAACTAAACGAGTAGAGGAGTTCTTGGGTAAATATCAAACGATGGATAGTGAGGTGTTAGGGCAGTTATCCGATGTTATTTCGCGAAACACTAGTTTAACGGATGAGCAAAAGGAAACATATCGCGATTTGATGAAACGGCAATATCAAAATATGATGTATAAAGTGAAAGAAGAAACAGTCGATGGCAACAATGCTAAGGTCGATGTCGAAATCGAAGTTTATGACTATGCTAAGGTGTTGGAGGATGCTACTTTGTACCTAGAAAATCATGAGGATGAATTTACGACTGACAACAAGTTCGACGATGAAAAGTTTATGGATTACAAAATAAAAGAAATGCAGGCTGTAAAAGATAAAGTAAAATACACCTTGAATTTTACGTTAACAAAAGAAAACGATAAATGGAAGTTAGGCGATATTACCGATTCGATGCGTGAAAAGATTCACGGAATTTACCAAAGTTAATTTGAAAAAGGACTAAACAAGTTCTTTTTTTCATATGCTTTTTTAGGTGAATTAGTATGGTAAGATGGGCAAAAGTCGGCCTTTTATTTATTATGTTTCTCTATCCTTTGGAAGTTCAAGCAACTAGTGTGAGTGCAAGAAACGCTGTTCTTATGGATTTAGATTCAGGGCGTATTTTATATGAAAAGGCCAAGGATGACGAACATTTAGTGGCTTCGATTACAAAGATTATGACTTGTGTTTTGGCCATCGAATCAGGAAAAATCGAAGATACTATTACCGTTGGTGAAGAAGTTCTTATGATGTACGGGAGTAACATCTATCTCGAGTTGGGTGAGAAGATGAAAATGAAAGATATGTTATATGGCCTCATGATGCGAAGTGGAAATGATGCGGCTATAGTTTTGGCAACTTATATTGCGGGAAGCGAAGAAAAGTTTGTCGAAATGATGAATGCTAAAGCCCAAGAAATCGGTATGAAAAATACGCCTTATGCGAATAGCCATGGATTAGATGAGAAGAC
>CANQDB010000031.1 GCA_947591175.1 uncultured Bacilli bacterium | reverse complement strand
CAGAAATACAAATATAATCTTTTTCATTCATATTAGTTACATTTATTTCAATATTTTGAACTTCTATTATTTTATTTAACATATATTCCACCTCCATTTTTATCAAATTACGAAAGATAAGGAATCGAAAGAACGTTGATTTTTCAATAGTTTGGGCTAGTATTTAGATAATTCGTACTATCCCAATTGACATTTGTTTTATTTTTATTACTTCTATAAATTATTTAACTTCTTCAAGTTTTTCTTCTTTCTTATTTTCTAATCTTTTCTTTTCTTTTTCAAGTTCTTTTAAGCTTTTCTTAGGTGTTGGCATTTCTTCGGGCATCATTCCTCCAATGTCTTGAATGGCTTTTCGAACCTTTTTACCGACTTCGTAGTGAACAGCCTTGGCATTATTCTCACCATTTACGTTATCTCGTATTAATCTTTGTTTGGTCTGATTTATTCTAAATAGATTAGCTACTAACTCATCTTCATTCATATTATCTAATATATCTATAACGCAATTTCTTTCTTTTAAAAATATCATCAGCTGTTTCACCATTATATAAACCTCTATAACCTGCATTATGAAATTCTGCCATATTTTTAACACCAGCATTTGAAACAACTTTTTGAAGTGTATAATTACCTTGCCTCGTTAAATTTCTTTGATAAAATCTCTTTTCATCATCTGATAAAGTTTCATATTCTTGTTCTGTAATTTCCTGTTTTCTTGTTTGAATAGCGAAGTAAGTTTGCCCTAGTGCAACAACTTCTTTACTTGGATCAGCATTTTGCACTATGAGATAACACATATATCTAGACAATTTATAATCTTTTATAATTTCTTCTTTTCCCTTACCAGTTTTTATTGGCTTGTTGATTTCAACAACCCAATCTTCTCTATTTGAAATACTATTATTTGCTGATACTATTGCTTTATCTATTACTTTTTCAAAATTTCTCCAATCTTTATAGTTTAATGCTTTTTGTAATTCACGTGCATATCAATATTCATTTCCGTAATCATCTAAATGTTTTATTCTTTCAAAAGTACTATCAGTATATTTATCATTTAAACCTTTATTTACTATCTTATTTTCTATTTTATTTACCATACAAGTCACTTCCTTTTATAATTTTTATTAATAATATTCAAAAATGTAAAAATTTTTTCTAATAGTTTCCTTTATTTATAAGGGTTTATTAATTCGTTTTCATAAAACCGTATCGTGCAGTTGATATTTACTTTATTTTCACTCATTCTTACCACTTCCAATTTCTTTGAGTATTTTTTCATTTTCAAGAAATTTATCAAAATCTGAAATAAATAATGTGTCTTGTTTTTTTCTAAATTTATCATATTCTTTATATGCAAGTTCTTGAGCAACATTGTGAGAAATTTTTCCAGAGTTATGTAATATTTCTCGTCCATTAAATTTTAAGAAAGCATCGAGTTTTTCTATCCAGTCGTTCATTGTCATGGCATTATGATTTTCTGCTTGTAACTCAGCATAATCTAAATACATTGTAACAATTCTATTTAAATTTTTTAGTTCTTTCTCAGTTAAATAGTTTTTTGCAATATCTACATCATATCTATAAATTGGTCCATTTGGTGATTCAGTCCAATTAGTAAGTCCCATATGTTCTTTATTATAATCTACACGATTATATATTATCTCCGCGGCAGTATTACCTGTTACAGCATAATGCAATTTATTTTGAACCGTTTTAAAAAACTTCTTTGTAATTTCCGAATCTTTATCATAATCAACACTACAAGATGAATATATATCCGTTATTTTTTGATAAAATCTTCTTTCACTAGAACGAATATTTCTAATTCTTTCTAAAAGTCTTTCAAAATAATCTTCACCAAAAATATAATTTGGATTCTTTAATCTTTCATCATCCATTACAAATCCAGTAATTAAATATTCTTTTAATACTTTAGTTGCCCATATTCTAAAATGAGTCGCTTTTTTAGAATTTACTCGATAGCCAACCGCAATAATCATATCTAAATTATAAATCTTTACAGGTTTCTTAGAATTATCAACGTCGGTTTTTCCGACGGTGTTACTTTCAATAAGTTCACCAGAATTTAAAATATTATTAATATGTTCTGTTATGGTGCTTCTAGAAACTCCAAATAATTCAGCTATCAAATTTTGCGTTAACCAAATATCATTATTAATTAATAGTACTCTTACTCTAACATCATTATTATCATCTTTATATATTAGAAAATCATGATTTGTAACTTGTAATTCCTTTTCCACTACATTCACCACTTTTCCTCAAAATGTAAAAACTTTTTTTCAACTTCCTTTATTTATAAGGATTTATTAATTCGTTTCCATAAATCTGTATCGCACAGTTGAAATTTGTTTTATTCTCGTTCATTCTTACCACTAATCTTATAACTATTTAAACCTACTTGATTTTTAATTACGAAAAATTCACCATAATTAAAATACAATTATTAAGTTACTTCCAAATTCTAAATTCGGTTGCTTTCTTAGAATTAACTCGATAGCTTACTGCAATTATAGCATCCAAATTATATATTTTAACTTCATTCGTTTGTGCTTTTTCTTTAATTGCTCCATGCCGAGTGGTATTTTCCATTTTGGAAACCATACTTTCATTTAATTCTTCTTCGTCAAATATATTTCTAAAATGATCGACACTGCCGACCAAATTAGATAAAACCTAATAATCAGTTAATATTTGTATTATTGTCATTCATTTATAACATCCAAATTTTTGCTTTCTTCTATTAATAAATCAAAATCTGATTTATATAATTTATCTTGTTTTATTCTATATTTTTCAAATTCTGTTAATGCTTTATCACAAGCAATTTCATGTGATATTTTTCCAGCATCTTTTAAAATATCTCTATCATCAGCCAGCAAAAATTTATCTATTCTCATCGACCAATCTTCCATAGTCATTGGTATGTTTCTTTTTGCTCTTGCTTCTGCTAAATCTAAAAACGCACTGACAATTCTTTCTAAATCTTGAATTTCTTCTTTAGATAAGTAATTTTTAGCAACAATAACATCTGATTCCATTATTTTCCCATTCGGATAATTTCTCCATGAAGTCAAACCCATGTGTTCTTTTTCCGAATTTGCTCTATCATAAATGATTTCAGCAGCATTTTGTTTAGATACTGCATAATGCATCTTGTTTTGGACTTTTTTAAAGAAGTTAATTGATATTGGAGATTTTGGATCATAATCTATACTCGTAGCATAAATATCAGTTACTTTTTGATAAAATCTTCTTTCAGATAATCTTATTTCTCTAATTTCTTCTAATAACTTTTCAAAGTAGTCTTCATCAATAAATGAGCCGTTTTTCATTCTTTCTTTGTCTAAAACATAGCCTTGAATAGTAAAAGTTTTTAAAATATTAGTAGCCCACCTTCTAAATTGTGTTGCTCTAATCGAATTAACTCTATATCCAATAGAAATTATTGCATCTAAATTATAAAACTCAACATTTCTTTTAACACTTCTATTTCCCTCTTTTTGAACTAATTCCATTTTGGAATAAGTTGAATTTTTTTCTAATTCTTTTTCATTATATATATTTGTTAGATGTTTAGCTATTGCTGGCTGTTCAACATCAAATAATTCCGCCATAGCCTTTTGTGTCATCCATAAAGTTCCGTTTTCATATCTTACTTGAATACCTTTATCTTTCTCTTGAAGTTTAAATGTAATAAACTCCGCACTACTACTTTTTATCATTAAATCTTTTGCCATTTTCTAATCTCCATACAATTACTTTTTATCTTCTATCAATTCTTCATCTATATATTTATAATTTAAACTATTACTTTTAGATATAGCGGATTTTCTAGTTTCCTTTTCATATAAATCTCTAGCTCCTTTAGCAACTCCTCCACCACGTTTTGCAACATTTAAATTTTCTTTTAATCCTCTAGGATGTTCTTCTTTGGCAATGTCTTTGGTTGCTATTTCACCAATATTTGTAAGAGCGACTTCAATTTCAGTCATATTATCTCTTAAGTTTTCTTTTCTAAGGCCTTTTACTTTTTTATATTCACTAGCCGTCATTCCCGACCAACCTTTATATATCTCATTAGTTAAAAGTGCGTACTCTAGTGGTTTAGTAATTCCTCCTTCTTTCCAAGTATCGGTGAGTTTAAAACGATCGACAATTCCGTTTAATCTTATCTTTATCCATTCATCATCATAGCCTTTTCGACGGTAATACTCTACCGCTCTATTAATGGCAATTTCAGGATCAAAAACTTCATCGATTCTCTCACTTCCAAGATTAGCAAGCCATAATTTAAAAGGTTCAGCCTTAGGACTGGGAACAGATTCAATAAGTCTAAATATTCCCTTGGTATCTAACACATCAGTGTTATAAAATTTTCCGTCCTTTAAAGATTTCATTTTCAGTTGTACGATATTTTCGTACAACTGACTTCCTTCATTTTCTAATTTTCTTTTTAAATCAGTCCAATATCGTTTTGGAATCTTACTTTCAGTCAAAGCATTTATGACATCAACAACACTAAAATAATACTCTTCTTTTTCACTATCCCAGACACTTCGTATTTCCTTATCTTCAAATAAATTCGAAATTGTTTCTAATTTTGCTTTCAATTTAACCCCCTCTTTCTGTTTTGTATTAAGTATTTATTTGACATTTTCGGTAATCCAAGTTAAAAACTCTTTACTGGCATTTTCAATTTTTTCAACTTACTTTCTTTTGTTCTAAACTACAATTTAAATTCATCCATTTTTATAGTCTCCTTCCCAATTAATAAATTGTGCCAACATAATACCAATTAACTTTTGACTTTCTAGTGTGGAAAAGAAAAACTGGTATCAACTATATTATTATCGAAAAGTTATTTAAAAACTTATTTAAAAATATATTTTCTTCCACATCAATTACTTCATTGCTTCCTACTTTTTGTGTGACTTTTTCCAATCTTTAATCTGATTGAGTCTATTTTTAAAGCGTATTTCATTGCCCTGTTCCGTCGGTTGATAATATGTTTTTCCAACTAAAGAAGGCGGTAAACATTCCATCGTCGTTAACTTATCTTTAGTGTCGTGAGCATATTGGTAGCCCTTGCCATAGTCTAGTTCTTTCATTAGTTTAGTAGGAGCATTTCGAATAACTAAAGGAACTGGCTCTGATAACATCGATAAAGCATCTTTACTAGCCATCATATAAGCGACATCACATGCATTAGATTTAGGGGCTAACGACATGTAGATAACTGCTTCCGCTAAATGGACCTTACATTCGGGTAAGCCAATAAAGTGACAGGCTTGATAAACGTTAATAGCTACATTTAAAGCATTAGTATCAGCAAGCCCTATGTCTTCCGAAGCAAATCTTGTAACACGCCTTGCGACATAAAGAGGGTCTTCACCTGCCTCTAGCATTCTTGAAAGCCAATAGACTGCCGCATCCGGATCACTATTTCGCATCGATTTATGTAAAGCCGAAATCAAGTTATAGTGTTCTTCGCCATTTTTATCGTAGAGTAACATCTTCTTCGTTAAACACTCTTCGATCGTTTCTTTATCGACCGTAATCGTCCCATCATTTCCGGTATTACCATTGATAACCAGCATATCTAAAGTAGTAAGAGCCATTCTAGCGTCTCCATTTGCAAATTCGGCAAGCATTTTCAAGTCATCGTTGCTAATCTTAACTTTTTCCATGCCAAAGCCTTTTTCGTCCTTAAGAGCTCGCTTTAATAGAACTAAAATATCATCACTCGATAGTTCCTTTAACACAAAAACTCGACACCTCGAAAGTAAGGCGTTATTAACTTCGAAAGAAGGATTTTCGGTAGTTGCCCCAATCAACACAATCGAACCCTTTTCGACAAAAGGCAAAAATGCGTCCTGTTGAGCCTTGTTAAAGCGATGAATTTCATCGACAAAGACAATTGTCCTGATACCTATTTTTTTATTATGATCCGCGTCTTCCATAACTTTCTTTATCTCTTTGATACCTGAAGTTACAGCCGAAAAAGTAATAAACTCCGATTTCGTACATTTAGCAATAATCCGTGCAAGAGTCGTCTTTCCAACACCCGGAGGCCCCCAAAATATCATCGATGAAAGATGGTCGCTTTCGATCATTTTCCGTAATATTTTATCTTCTCCTATTAGATGCTGTTGACCTACTAACTCTTCTAATGTACTAGGACGCATACGTGACGCTAGAGGTTCACTAGTCGCCATTTCAAATAATGAAGTTTGTTCCATAGATATCACCCTTTTTTAAAGATAATTAACTACTTCAATTATAACATAGAAGACCGAAATGATTTAATATATCACATTCAATCATTATAGTACTCCTTCATATCTAAGATATCATACAAAAGTTCGTTGGTCAACTGTTTTTATAAATTTTTATACCACAAAAAATCTACACGTTTTTATGTAGATTTTTAAAGTTAAGTTTCTTATCTTAGTTCTTTATACCGATTCTATTAAATGGAAAAATTGTAAGAGAGGCAGTTCCCACAATATCTTGTTCTGGAACGAACCCAAAGTACCTACTATCATACGAATCGTTACGGTTATCTCCTACCACAAAGTAAGAGTTTTCTGGAACCTCTACCTCCGTAAGATTTTCACCATCACTAGGAAAAGGATAACCAAGCGATGGATAATTATCGGTTTTAGCATGATCGAACTTTTCTTCTACTGCTTCACCATTTATATAGAGAACATTATCCTTGTAACTTACCTTGTCTCCAGGAAGACCGATAACTCTTTTGATAAGTTCTTCCCCATCGTGCCATACAACAACGATATCGAATCTATTCACTTTATTAAACTTATAATGTAACTTACTTAAAAACATGACATCTCCATTATATAAAGTTGGACTCATCGATGAACCACTTACAGAGATTGTCGTCACAACAAAAACCTTAAGTAATACTATGACAACGACAATAATAATATAAGGCAACAATTTTTTTATAATATTTTGAACATCCATTTTTATTCTTCTCCTATCCTAGTATCTATTCTACCATATAATTCAAAAATTTGGACCACTTTTTGCATGAAAAAGAAAAAATAAGGGGTCTCCTTATTTATCCAAACTTTCTTTAATCTTGTATTGACCTTTGTAGTCCTTCAAGAAATTAAGTTTTGCACGTCTTACACGACCTTTACGAACGACCGTAATACCCGCAATGTTAGGAGAATGTAAAGGAAATATACGTTCCACTCCTACACCATAAGAATCTTTACGAACAGTGAAAGTCTCACTAATTCCTGATCCTTTACGAGCCACCACCAATCCTTCGAAAGCCTGAATACGTTCTCTTTTACCTTCGACGATCTTTACATCTACGCGAACCGTATTTCCAACACGAAATTCTGGAATATTAGGGTTCATCTGTTGTTCTGTAATCTTATCAATTACATTAGCCATTGATATCACTCCTTTTTTTGTTTCTCGTGATCATACCTCGTGCCGCATCGAATCACTAACGAAATAGATTATAGCACAAAGCCGAGAAGAACGCAACTTTATTTTGACACTTTATTTTGACAAATATAACTATGTTTGTTATAGTAAGTCTATCTTCTAAAGGAGGTATACGATGTATATTAAAGATAAAAACGAAATGCAACAAATACTCGAAAACTTTAAAAATGAACAAACTATGACACCCAAGAATATCCATTCCTATCCATTTAAGACTAGCGATAAGGAAATAACATTATTTGATAAAAAACAACAAGATGCCAAAATAGAAAAAGCCGATACTCTTTATACGAGCACGCATTTTCGAAATATTTTCTTAAGTACTGGCTTACTATTACTTTTAGGAAATGGTTTACTTCATTTAACGAAGTCACCAATTTTCGCAAACAGTATCGTTCGAAATACCCTTTCCGTAGTCTTAACTTATAGTGGCGTTATCTTAACAAGTTTTGCTCTATTCTATATTACACCAATGATCGTCCTCGATAAAAGACGTTTTAAATTATGTTATCATAGTCCTTATAAGAATTTGGAAACACCGAAACAAATAGTTAAAAAATAAGAAGCCCCGATGAACTTCTTTTTATCTAGACTTGCCAGAATAATAACTATTCTGATATATTTCGTAAAGGGTTTCTAATCTAGCTTTAGTCTCATATTCTAAAAGACCTAATTGTTTTAAGAGTAACTCGTACTTTTCTTCTTCCATATAAGCACGATATTTGTTATTAGCTTCAGTTCGTAATTTAGATATTTCATCTAACACTTGCCTGTAACCCGAACCCGTTCCATCGTCAGGAGACTCAAAGACATAAGTAATCAATCGTAGTAACTGTTCAAACCGCTTACTAACCTTTTTATCGACCATCTTATGAATTAGAGAGGGATTTATCAAAATCATTTTATTGACGTTTATAGCGTCTTTTATTTTGGCATTTGGTTTGATGTCGTAGCCAGCAATTTTATCGTACTCAAAATATTTTATTTCTTTCGAATTCTTTTCTTTAACAATGAGGTAACGTTGATTGACAGGCATAACTCTCACCTACTTTTCTAAAAGGTCTGGCCTTCTTTCTTTAGTTCTATTATAACGCATTTCTTCACGATATGCCATAATTTCCTGATGATTTCCATTACATAATACAGCTGGTACTTCCATACCTCTAAAGTTCTGTGGTTTTGTATAGGTTGGATAATCTAAAAGGTGTTCATGAAAGGAATCGTTAATGTGACTTTCTTCTTCGATTACTCCAGGAAGCAAGCGAATGATAGAATCCATCAATACCATCGATGGAACTTCTCCACCTGTTAAGACGTAGTCTCCAATCGATATTTCCATATCGACAATCGAACGAATCCGCTCATCGAACCCTTCGTAATGGCCACATAGTAAAATAAGGTGTTTTTCATGTGACAAATCATAGACAATTTCTTGGTTGTAAGGTACTCCATCAGGCGTTAACATGATGACTTTAGATTCTTTAGTTCTTAAGTCTTCTATCGCATCAAATATAGGTTGACACATGAGAACCATTCCATGTCCACCACCATAAGGACTATCATCTACTTTATGATGTGGATCTTTCGAGTACGACCTAATATTATGAAACTCTATTGTAACAGCTTTCTTATCGATTGCCCGCTTCATAATCGATTCTGTAAGAAATCCTTGATACATATCTGGAAACAACGTTAAAACATCTATTTTCATCTAAAACAACCCTTTCATATTAACTAAATGAATCTCCTTTTTAGATAGTTCAATTTTATCAATAAAAGGTTCAAGATATGGAACTAAAATAATTTTGCCATTCCTTTCAAGTTCGATAAGTAGATCTCCTTTAGCAAGCGTCCTAAAACCTTTAACAACACCTTGGTCAACGCCATCAACAAGGACTTTAAAACCAATTAAATCATCGAGCAAGTACTCATCATCCTTCAATTCAAGAGAATCCCTATCGACATAGACACTTAACCCTTTAAATCTTAAGACCTCGTTAATATTTGAATAACCTTTAAAAGTCACCATATCGAAGTTTTTATGTTTACGATAAGATGTAATTTCTACTTCTTCTAACTTTTTACCAATGTAAAGTTTTTTGCCAACGACAAATACTTTTTCTTTCCACTCAAAAGAAGAAAGGATTCTAAGTTCTCCTTTAATACCGTGAGTATTGACGATTTTTCCGACATAAACCTTATCCATTTCTACCTCTCTTTTTGATAAGCATAACTCTTTACTACCTCTAAACAAGCATAGAAAGTATTTGGCGAAGTAATTTTATAATGATAAGTCTTTACTGGCAAGCCCTCTTCGACAAAAGAATTTTGTAGCAAAGAAAAATAATAATTACTATCGAGTTCGTACATTCTAGAATAAAATTGATAATCTCTAATACTATAAGTCGAGACTAAAAAATTAATTCTTTTGTATTTTGGCAAAGCTTGGGCTGTAATTTCACAAAAATCTTCTCTAACCATACCAATTTTAACAAGTTGTCTTTTTACTCTTTCATTGCATTCTTCCTGTGTAACTATTTTTTGCATACTGCACCTCTTCGATAGACGTTTTCTTTAAATCTAATTCATATAACAGAATACTTGTGGCAACGCCCACATTCAAACTTTCTACGGATTCGTCCATTGTAATATAAAGGAAATCATCGCATAAGTCAAGTATCTCATCTCTTACTCCATTTCCTTCATTACCCATGATAAGAACGTATCTTAAAGTATCTTTTTCACTTAGAGAACGAACATCACGTCCATGGGTAACTTGCGTTCCATAAATTGGATAATTATCTTTTTTCAATTCTTCGATAAAAGTAACCAAATCGCGTCTTATGATGTTAGTGTGAAATAACATTCCTTGGGTAGATCTAATTACTTTAGCGTTATATGGATCAACTGTACTTTCGCTTAGAACGATAGTGTCGACGTGAAATGCCTTACTACTTCTAATAATCGTTCCTAAGTTTCCTGGATCTTGGACGCCATCTAAAATTAAAATATGATTACCAAGTTCCGTTTGTTCTTCTTTTTTATGACAAAGAGCCATCACTTTCGAAGGAGTTTCTACGTCACTCAAGCGATTGATAATTTCGTTTGTCACATATACTTTAGGAGCCTCCAAAGGAATAACTTCATCTTGTTCTAAGATTATTTCATCGACTAGTCCTGCTTTATAAGCTTCGAATACCAAATGATAACCTTCGACTAAAAACTTCCCCGTCTTATCACGAAACTTCTTATCTTTTAATTTATTATAATTTTTTATCTTTTCATTATCTAAACTAGTAATTAACATGATTTCACCCCCTACTCATAGTCTTTTAATTCTTTGCGTACTTTTTTATAATTAGGATAATTTTCTTCGACAACTTTCCAAAATCTAGATGAGTGATTTGCTTCGATCAAGTGCGATAATTCGTGAACGACAACATAGTCTAAACACTCTGGCTTTTTCTTCATAAGTTCGATGTTTAAAGTGACGATCTTTTCTCGAACATTACAAACTCCCCATCTTGATTTCATAGTTCTAAGTCTTAATCTTGGATATGGAATATTATAAGTAAATAGATTGTAGTAGTAATCAAGTCTTTCTTTAAAAAGAGTTTCAGCTTGTTTGCGATACCACTTAGCAATATCCATATCACGTCCTACAAAGACTTTATTTTCACCCAAAGATATCTCTTTATAATTAGTATAAATAATATCGTATTCTTTTCCTAAATAGAAGAACTTCTCCTGATAGGCTTTCTTTTTTTCTTGAATATTACTCATTCGTAATAAGTCTTTTTGGTGTTCCTGTAAAATAGAAAGAACTTTTTTATCACTTACTAAAATATTAGTCGAAACGTAAACTTTACCATCTTCTTTAACTCGCATATAGGTATTACGTGTTGTCTTTTTACGAGTTATTATTACTTCTTTTAAGTCCTCTCCTACTTGAATATACATCTTGAACCACCACACACTCTTATTATATAACGAAAGACTAACCAAGGCAAAGAAAAAAGTAGAGGGCATCTCTACTATTGAGTTTTTACTTGAACTACTTGTTCTGGATTTTTAAGACTCATATCTATCGCGTTATCAATAAACCATCGTTTAACATCATTATCTTTGACATAAATTGTATCTAGTCTATCAAGATAAAACATCCCTTTCATATCGGTTACATTCGAGGTATTCCAACTACTTAAATCTAATTCAATTAATTGATCACAGGCAGCGAACATATTAGACATATCAGTTACATTTGACGTGTCCCAAAGTTTAAGAAAACTAAAATCAGTTAATTGGCTACAGTTAATGAACATACCAGACATATTTGTTACATTTGAAGTAACCAAATTTTTTAAAAATAATAAATTGGTTAATTGGCTACATCCACCGAACATAAAAGACATATTCGTTACATTTGATGTGTCCCAATTACTTAAATTAATAGTACTTAATTGGCTACAAGAAGCGAACATATAAGACATACTCGTTACACTTGATGTGGTCCAATTTTCAACAAAACTAAAATCACTTAATTGGCTACAATTTTCGAACATACCACTCATATTTGTTACATTTGACGTGTCCCAGCCACTTAAATCCAAGGTGTTTAATTGGCGACAATATTGGAACATACTTGCCATATCCGTTACATTTGATGTGTCCCAACTTTCTAGTCCAATTATATTAGTCAATGCCGATATAGCATAATAGGAACAAAACATAGAGTTCATATTTTCTATTAAACTTGCATTAAAATTAGTAGAATCAAAAATCTTTAAATTCATAAATATTGCAAATGCACAACTAGAATCAGGATTTCCATATGTTTCGCCATTTGAGGCTATTACTATATCGTTACATGAAATTGTTCCACCATAGCTCATCGGATCTTGGCAAGTTTCTCCTTCATTAGAAATCATGTAAGCCATAACACTTCCGTCTTTCTTTTCAGATATATCCCATTGGTTATCTTGAGAAACACTTTCTGGAATTTCTATTTTGTTTTCAAATCTAATATTACTTATAGAAAATATCTTATCCATTGTGTGAAAGTCTGTTTCTGAAAAAGGACTATCTCCATCACCATACAAAGCTTCCATATCAAAAGTCCAACTTTGCATCACTCCTACTGGAGTTGGCATAGGTAGTTCTTCGTTTGAGGCATAGACATTTACTCTTACTGTAAAACTCTTTCCTCCATATATCCATTCTCCTTTAGCATTAACTCCTTCGGCACTTTCATCTAACCACATACGATATCTAAATACTTTAGAGTATTCTTCTTCATTGGTACTTGGTATTGTTTCTTGGTACAAAGATTTTCCTTGTTGTCCTTCCTCTAATACTGGTACATGACTATTCCATAAGAATTGATATTGCGTTACTCCATTATCTTTTGTCCATTTGTTGTCCCA
>CANQDB010000030.1 GCA_947591175.1 uncultured Bacilli bacterium | reverse complement strand
CTTATACAATTATATTGAAATATATACAATGAAAGGATGGGTCTAATTATGAACATGCATTATAGTACTGAACTTAAGAAAAAATTATCTGAAGATATTTGTCTTCACAATGCTTCTACTATTAAAACTGCTAAAGAATATAATGTTCCTCTTAAAACTTTAGAAAAATGGATTACTGCTTACAATAAAGACAATCACTGTTTTGATCCTAAAATCGAATTTGTTGATGATTTTAAACTTCTTAATGATTTGTCTTCTGATCCTAATTATGATGATTTATCAAATTCTGAACTTAAAAAAATGTTAATGAAGAAAGATATTGAGATTGCTAGATTAAAAAAAGGTTATATGGTGAAAGAAGGTGGTATGGAAGAAAAGGTATTCATTACTTTCTCCAAAAAGAATACGAAGTAGTCCTTGAATTATCTAATAAGTATTCTATTTATTCTCTTTGCAATGAAATGGATATTAATCGTTCTGGTTTTTACAAATGGCTTAAAAGAAGATCTAATCCTTCAATTAGAGAATTGAACAGAATTGATGCTTGTAATCTTTTTGATCAATATCATAGTAAATACCCTTCTCATGGCTATCGTTGGTTAAATGCTTTTATTAAAAATGAATTGGGTGTTGTTTATTCCGACAACTATGCTCATAAAATTTGTAAATTTTTAGGTATTAAATCAGAATCTAGACATTTCAAAAGAAGAGGTCAAAAATCCTCTCGTGAGCTTAAATGTTTCCCTAATTTTATTTTAGCCGAACTTAATCCCTTAAGACCTTTTCAACTTGTTGTTTCGGATATGACGGCCTTTTGGGCTAACAAACATTATTATGAATTAACTCTTTTTATGGATTTATTTAACAACGAAATTGTTGCTTATTCTTTATCCGATAAAAAAGGTGATCCAAACACTTATCACAATGGTTTGAATGATTTAATCACTAAAAAAGAAGAATATAAAGACCTCGAAATGATTTTGCATACCGACCAAGGTTCTGTATACTCTTCAAAGAAATTCAATGAATCTCTTCACTTATATAATATCATACATTCCATGTCTAAGCCAGGTACTCCTACTGAAAATGGTGCCATGGAAGCTATTAATGGCTGGATTAAAGAAGAATTATTTATTGATTTTAAAATTAATTCTTGTGACGATATTCCTAAGCAAATTGATGAATACATTTATTTCTTTAACAATAAAAGGCCTCAAGCCGCTTTAAAATATCTTACTCCGGCTCAATTTAAACATTTCTACTATAATAAAGAGGATTAACTTTTCTTAATCCCCCCTATTTTCTTCATTTTTTGTCTACTTTTTCTTGACTAATGCACAATTTTTACGACATGAATTGCATTAACTTCGAGAATAAGTGTTGCAATTACTATGAGAATAACTATATTTATAAAAATAAAACTAACAATCAATTGTAATTGTTTTTACTTTGAGAATTTGTACAATACACTTTTAAGTTTTATACTAAAAATTCTTTGATTCTTTCTTATAAGAAAGAATGCCCAACCGACGAGGTTGTTTTATAAACCTTTCCCGGCTTCTTTGCTTACTTTCTTTTCCGCAAAAGAAAGTAAGGCCCGTCTGGCAAGACATTCTTAATTCTGAATATTATGATATCATCTTGATCATGTTAATCATCTAAAATACTGATATTTTCCCCTTAAAATTTTATTAAAAGTTAAAATTGCGTTTACTTTGAGAATTTATCATTTTTTAGAAAATTTGGCATGCTTTTTTAAATTGATTTTTAGTTGCGTTTACTTTTGTCTTTTAAATATAGGCATTACAAGTTGCGTTTACTTTGAGAAGTCACCATAAAATATATTTCAGTTATCTGCCCTAAATGTAAATATTCCATTAAATTATAAATCATAAAGAGGTTACCACCATAAATATAATAAATAAACTTTTTAAATTCATAGTGATACGATTTATTTTGGAGTGCCTTTTATGGCACTCCTTTAATATTTCATCTTATCCTCTATAAGGAGAAAATTCCTTATAAAAAAGGCTTAAATAGCCTTACTGATTTTCATTGATAGGTGGAATAGAATCTACAACAGGAATGGTTGGTATTACAGTATTAATTGTAGGTGCCGTTGTTGTCGGTGGCACAGTAGTTTGATTAGTTACTTGAGCAGATATAGGATTAGGAGCTGTAGCTACAGGAATAACACTATCGATAGCAGCTGCTACTGATTGAATCGTATTAGAATCTACACCAGGTTTTTGTTCCTCGTCTGAAATAATAAACCTTTCTTTTGTAGGAGCAGGTTGAGGTGATCCTATTTGTACAGTTGATTCACCAGTAGTTTTTACAACTCCATTTGCCACAGCAGATGTAGAATTAACAGTAGCATTGATATTATTTGTAGGCTCATTAACTAGATTGGCCGACAAAGTCCATCTATTAAAGACATCAGCATTGGCACTATAAGGAGCAGGATCAGGCATTTCCATATGTACTATCAAAGGAATTTTAAAGGCTGTTCCAAAAGCCATACAGTTACCAGGTTGCAAAGTTTTCTGCTTTTCGACGATTTCTTCACTAATATTTGGAACCATCTTTTTAATATATTCGATATCTCTTGGGTGATTCATCTTAAATATTAAGAAGTTAGAGCACTGTGAAATAACTGTCTCACTAATTTCTACTGGACGTTGGGAAATTAAATTCAAAATAATTCCATACTTACGGCCCTCTTTAGCAATACGATCAAAAATGTTATATCCTAAAATGAATTCATCACTATCGTGTTGAATATAACGATGTGCTTCTTCCAAGAAAAGGTTGAAAGGAAGACTTCCCCGATCTTTTAAAGCCTTGGTAAATTCAAATAAAATACGTGAAAAAATCTTTGTTAAAGTCTTTGCAAAGCTATCATCAACGTCATCCAAATTGAAGTTGACAACTTGACATTTGGCTTTAGCATCACTTGTCATAATTAACGAAGAAATAAATTGTTGAGTTGTCATGTAAGTACGACATTCAAAATATTTAGCATAGTTACCAGTGATAAGGGAATGTAAGCGTACACGAATCGTTACAGCATCACCATAAGTGTTCTCGTTCCTTAACCATCCTTCCGAAATAAGTGTAAAGTTAAGAGCCTTTTCCAAGTCTTCAAGTGTAAAGAAACAGTTTTCTTCGGGCTCATAATTGTCAAGTTCCGGTTGAATAAAATTTGAAACATATTGAGTAATTAGAACACTTTCTGAGAATTGACCATTCGAATCAATCGCAAAGCATTCTCTAAATTTTCTAGTATATCCTATTCCTTGAACGGGAGACTCTAAATTGAAAGCATGAGTTGAACAACTACCGATGATTGAGAAAATATCATTACGTTTACTAGTCGATGTTTCATTCGAATAAAGAACCGTCATGATGGCTTTAGCAATCAAGTGATTCTTATAAGCGTCCGAATTTACATCTTTTTGATTAAATATGTAAACTAGTTTTACCATTCGTTCAATAATCGGTAACTGTGAATGTTGAGTAACTCCCAATAATAAAGCAAAATCATCTGTATTAAGTAACCACAAAGGAACTTTTAATTGCTCTGTATCAGGTTCGTTATAGTTAGTGGTATAAAATTTAAAATGATAGTTTGGATTTAATTTGTTTAAGTCTTTAAAGGCATTTCGATATTCACCAGAGGAATCAAAAATAAAGAAATTAGAACGGAAAGGAACAAACGATGGATCATTGAAAACGTTTTGTAAAAGCCTCGTTACACCACAAGATTTACCACTTCCACTGTTACCAAAAATAGCCATATGGTTACTGAACATATCGTTAATATTAACATGAATATCACAGTTATCATATAGAGGACTGACACCCAATTTCATATTATCGGGCTTATCCACACCGACAATTAGAGTCATTTCTTCTGGCGTAATAATCCGCACATTCGCATTCAAATTCGGTTTTCTAATTACACCACCAACAAAACGATTACCTTCTAGTTCGCCTAAAAAATGAACCTTTACAGTATCCTCGGTAATATCATCTACTTCACCCAAGATTTTTTTCTTTTCATCTTCAAAAACGACGTGCAAGTTCATTAAATTAGTTGCGAGTTGGGCGTCCTTTGCTACTTTGACCGTAGCCCCCTCATCACTAATGTAGGTAATCTTTTCAAACATAATATCTTCCCCTTTTTATAAGAGCGGCTCGATTTCCTTAATCAAATCCTCTCTTTCTTCTTTTAACAATTCCATTATTTTTATTCTTTTTTGATATAGTTGTAAGATGTGTTCGTACTTTAAAAGATGTTCTTCCGCTTGTTTCAATTGTCCGTACACCGCATTTCGACTAACACCATAATGTTCGGCAATCTCACTTAAAGACCAGTCGTTAAAGTACGAGGCTTTGAAGTAATCGCGTTGTTTTTCGGTAAGCAATTCTCCATAATAATCGTATAGGTTATTCAAATATATTTTATCTTCCATAACTTCTCCTAAAGAATGTCTTTAAAGAGTCCATAAATATATTTTTCGATATCGAATACTTGTAAATCCTCTTTACGTTCTCCTAAACCGATATACTTGACTGGAACTTTAACTTCTTCTTTGATAGCAAGAACTATTCCGCCTTTTGCCGTTCCATCAAGTTTCGTAAGGACAATTCCTGTAATATTCGTAATCTCTTTGAAACTTTTCGCTTGACTTATTCCATTTTGCCCAGTCGTAGCATCGATTACTAATAGAGTCTCTTGGGGTGCTCCTGGAATTAAGTTGCCGATTACTTTATTGATCTTCTCCAACTCTTTCATCAAGTTTACTTTATTTTGTAAACGTCCTGCTGTATCGACTAAAACGACATCGTAATTTTCGTTCTTCGCTAAAGTCACACCATCGAAAACTACACTACTGGGGTCGACTCCTTCTTCCTTACCACAGAAAGAAACTCCGACTCTTTCACTCCACTCTTTCAACTGCATTGTAGCTCCGGCTCTAAAAGTATCACCCGCAACAAGCAAAACTTTTTTGCCCTCTTCTTTTAACTTCCAAGCAAGTTTCGCAATTGTCGTCGTCTTCCCTACTCCATTTACACCGACAAATAAAATAACTGTAGGTCCATCTTTCGCATATTGAATCTTGTTAACCAACACTTCATCGTTAACGTAGATAATGAAAAGCTCATCGACTATTACTTCCTTCAAATACTCAGGATCTTCTATTCTTTCGGCCTTGACACGTTTCTTTAAACGATCCATAAAGCCCATGACTGTATGAACCCCGATATCAGCCATAATTAAAATTTCCTCTAATTCATCGAAATAATCATCGTCGATTCTCTTAGTTTTCGAAGTTAACTCCAAGAGCCGCGAAACAAAATTTTGTCTCGTCTTAGTAAGACCCTTTTCATAAACTTTAACATCTCTTAATTGTTGTTCTTTTTTATTTTCTTCTCGTTTCTTTTTAGATTTCTCTAAACGTTTTAATTCCGTTTTTTCTTCGTATTCTTTATACTCTTTGACTACTTGGTCGACATCGATTGGTTCTTCTTTAACTGGCGAATCAAGTTTTACAGCAACTTGTTCTTCTGGAACATCCTCGATTTTTTCAATTTCTTCTTTATTAAATAACTTCTTTATCTTTTGAAATAATCCCATAAGCCCTCCTCATCAAGTCTAATACACTAAATATTATATCGTATCGAAATAGAATAATCAATTTAAAACAACATAAATTTGCAAATAAAAGCACCCATTTAAATTGACTTTTCAAGCGTTTTGTGCTATAATAGGACCACTTTATAAAGAGGGAATAAAAATGGAGTTAAGAATAGAAAATCGGACATTACTGGAAATACTATATCAAATACATAAAGAGTGGAAAACCTGTTCTATCAATACAGGTGTAAAAGAACAAGAAAATAAAACAGCTCAAGAATTAGTTACAACATGGAAAAAAGTTAACAATAGAATGGTTCGTGAAGATTATGAAAAAAACTTCGAACAAATATCTACTTATAAACAATTAATTCATCTTGTAACTCCTCTTATAAAGGAAATAGGTTTACCAAATAATAATATTAGTTATTCACACATAATAGGTATTCTCTTAAGAGATGGATTCTTTTCGATGAATGGTCATTTTGAAAGAACTATGGATGATAGTAAGTTAACTTATCATGGTAACTATTTGGGTATTCAAGTTACCCGTGGTTATGCATCTTGTAGACATGCTGGAATCCTTCATCAAGATATTTACAAAGAACTAGGTATTCCAAGTGACATTCTTTCTTGTTCAACCCAAAAAGAAAATCACTTAATAAATTATGGATGTGGAAATCATCGTATCAATGTCATAAATTATCAAGATTGCCAAATGGGATACGATACTATCAATAGACGTTTTTATCATTTTATTGATGGAGTAACCTTAGAAGTTTATGGTGATACCTCACTAAAGTTACTATATTACACTCCTTTTGGAGATATTGTTTTTGATAATAAAACTTACTGGGGCATTATAAAACAAACAAGTATATTTCATCAAAGTAGTAAAAAAGAACCAATAAATATAAATGAATTAAATGAAATTATGCTAGAAACATACTCACGTTACGACAAAATGAAGCCTAAAGTAAAAGATATGCAAAGTGAAATGAAATCATATATAAAGAAGTTAAATAGTTAAGTTAAATGTTACATAAAAAGAAAGGGGGATAATCTTTAATGAATAATACAAGCACAAAAAAAGTTACTAGTCTCGAAGACATCGAAAAATTAAGTAAAGTTGAAAGACAAATAAAAAATGAAGAAATATATTACTTTAGAGATACAATTGACATTTACTTATATTTAATAAAACAAACTGCCAAACTTGTCAAAGAGTTAGGATTACCCCAAAATAGTATAAGTTATTCTTACGTAATCGAGTGGTTAATTACTGAAGGAGTTCTATCCTATTCAGGATCTTTTAATCATCAAGATGATGTTGATGATAAAGGACATCGTACCATCTTAAGAGGAGCCCAAGTATTATTAGGAAACGCTTGTTGTAGGCATGTTGCCAAACTTCATGAAGATATTTTTAATCAATTAGGTCTTCAAGGGGACTCCACTTCTTGTATGGATGCATCGAAAAAAATAAATCCATTTGAAACTGGAACTCATCATGTAAATACCATAAACTATTTAGGAATCGATTATATAAACGATATATATAATAATATTTTTAGTTATTTTGGGGCTAATCGTACGATGTTACCATACGACGAGTCTTATCCTGCATTTGTTTATTGTCCATATGGAGATATAGCTATTAATGGTAATACCAAGGAAGAAGTAGCAGCGAAAATTTTTCAATTTGACCAAAGTAGCAAGCAAACACCTCTACCTTATGGACAAATTGAAGAAATTACTCAAGAAACTTTCGCTAGATATCAATACGGAAGGCCTCTTATTAAAGACTTTGAACAAGAATCAAAACCATATGTAAAAAGAATTGTAAATGATTTAACTAATCCTCATAGAATTTCACACTGTAAGTAATTTTTAGGGATAGACAAAAGAAAGAAACAAGCGTATAATCAAGTACGGTTAGTTCTTTTAACTATGAACAAAAGAAAGGAGTTTTTTAGAATTATTATGAACAATGAACCAAATGAAACAAAGATTATTGTTTTAGGAGGTTTGGGCGAAGTCGGAAAAAATATGTATTGTGTAATGCATAAAGACGATATCGTAATTTTAGATGCAGGAATTCGTTTTCCCGAAGGAGAACTTTTAGGAGTCGATTACGTTTTACCAGATTTTACTTTTTTGAAAGAGAATGAAGATAAAATTAGAGCTTTAATTATTACGCACGGACATGAGGATCATATTGGGGGAATTCCGTTTCTTTTACAAACGGTTAATATTCCGGCTATTTATGCCCCCAACCAAGCTAAAGAGTTAATTGCTTTAAAACTAGAAGATCGTAACATTCGTTATGATAATTTATTCGTCTATACCGACCAAACCAAACTAAAACTAAATTCAATCGAAGTAGAATTTTTTAGAACGACCCACTCGATTCCCGATTCGCATGGTATTGCCGTTACTACCGAAGATGGAACAATTGTCACAACCGGAGACTTTAAATTCGATTTAACCCCAATCGGTCCGATGGCAGATCTCCACAAGATGGCAGAAATTGGTAAACGGGGTGTCGATTTACTGATTAGTGATAGTACTAACGCCTTAAATGAAGGAATGTCAATAAGTGAATCTAAAGTCGATAATGCTCTATCCGATATTTTTGATAAATACACGACTAATAGAATTATTATTGCGACATTTGCTTCGAACATTTACCGTTTGAAGCACATCGTCGAGACTTGTTATAAACATAATCGCAAGATTTGTGTATTCGGTCGTTCGATGGAAAATAATATTCAAATATCGATTAATGGTGGTTACATTGACCATAAGGAGTTAATTATCACTCCTGAGGAAGCAAATCACTTAAAACCCGGCGAAGTATGCTTACTTTGTACCGGAAGTCAAGGTGAACCACTGGCTGCTCTATCACGTATTGCCGATGGTAGTCACAAACAAATAAAATTAAGACCTGATGATATCGTTATCTTTTCATCTAGCCCAATTCCTGGAAACGCTTTAAGTATTTCTCGAACAATCAACAAACTTTATTTAAAAGGTGTCAAAGTATTTACGAATACGTCTTTATCGGAATTACACACTTCAGGACACGCCAACCAAGAAGAACTAAAATTAATGATTCGTTTGATAAGTCCGAAGTATCTAATGCCTTTCCACGGCGACTATCGAATGTTAAAAAGACATGCTAACCTCGGAGTCGAATGTGATATTCCAAAAGAAAATACCTTCGTCATTATGAATGGTGATATTTTAACTTTAAAAAATCATGTCATCACGAAATCTAGCGAGACTGTTCCTGCTGGAGACGTCTATGTGGATGGTAATAGAATTGGTGAAATTGGAAGTGCCGTTATCAGAGACAGAAAGATTATGTCAAGCGATGGTATCTTAGTTGTCATTGCTAACATCAATTTCGTTACTAGAGAACTTTTAATAAAACCAAACATTACAACCCGTGGTTTCATCTTAGTAAATGAAAACGAAGAAATTATTCACAAAATCGAAAATCAAGCCATGGATATTATAAATAATGGTCTATCGCACAATTTAAGTTACAGCGATTTAAAAGCTACTGTCATCCAAGAGTTAATCCCCTTTATTCAGGAATTAACCGGAAGAAGACCAATTATTTTACCAGTAATTTTAGATATCAAAAAACCTGTTCACTAAAACAGGTTTTCTATTGGAATTTTTTAACAAAAGTATGGGTATAGGGTTCGATTTTGTTTTCCATTTGACTGTACTCTACAATATCGTAATCTTTTAAAACACCTTCGAACAATAATTTCCTCGTATCTTCATCGTATCTAACTAAAGAAAGTAAATTATCCTTGGACATCATTTCCATATCTAAGACGAGTTTAGACCTAACTTCATTTATAGGACTGTGAGCAAGAAGACGATATTTGTAAATAGTATAGTAAGTAGTCAAAAGATCTATAGCACATTTTTCATAAAGTGGATAGTTATTTCCCGCCAAATCTTCCAATTTATCGGAAAGGATTTGCACAGTTTCGAAGAGGCTTCCCTCTTTTTCCAAATAATTTTTGCCAAATAGATAAAATGAGAGAAAATGATCGATTGACGTTTCCATCATCTTCGCTTGGACATTACGATTTCTCTTCCAATGAGCATAGGCTTTATTTTCTTGTTCATAAAAAGGGTGATAAGCTCGATATAAATCAAGTCCAGTCTGGTACCAATCGGAATCAAGTTGAGAAGTAACAAAAGAATCCAATAATTCATAAGGAAATGGTTCTTCTTCGCTGTAACACTTTATTTCATTTTGCACCAAAGTCGATAAAATTGCTGTATCTTCTAAGGCAATCGCCACAAATTCTTCAGGTTCATGATACAAAATTAAAGAATTTATGTAATCTTCGTCCTGGTCAAAAAAGTACAAGTAATATTTTAAAGCCATCAAACGAATAATATCAGATACATCTTCTTGTCTTTCAACATCATATTGAGAATTTACAAGATTAGTAACAATTCCTTCAACACAAGGATAATCTTGTAAAGATGTTTTGCCATAATCTTGCATAAGGCGATGATAAACCATATCAAAATAAGATACTTGTTCCATAAAATCAACCTTCTCTCAACTTGTCTTGGAATTGTTTCACGTAACTTTTAACTCTCTTATCGGAACTAGATACGACCATTTCGCCCTCGTAATGTTCCAAAAAAGTTTTAAGAATTAAGTTCACATACGGCATATTTTCGTCCTCGTTTAAAACTTCGAAAACCTGGTGGATCGGTTGATTTTCACAAAGGGATAACAAGTCAAGATTATCCGTCGAAAGAGACATTTCATTTTCCTCTAATTCTTTAGTATAAGAATAATAAAACATCAACAAGGAAGGAAGAAATTGACTTCTTTTAACTGGATCTATATCCTTATAATGATCAAATTTAAAATAAGCTTGGTCAAGAGCATCACTTTTATTATGCAAAGATAACGCTAGTACTTGATAAGCAAGAAAAAAATCATAGACATTTGAAACATCGAGAGCCTCAAAAGTATCAATTTTTTTAAGTCTTTCACAATAACTATGATATAAAGAAAGAAAACTATCAGAGTCCGGATGATATATTTTAGTAAATTCTTCTATAGTATGCGGATTATTTTGATAAAGTTCATGAAAATATTCGAAAGAATAATCTTCGTCATAAGAATCGATAAGTGGATCTATTAACAATGTAAATAGACTCGTACCATCTCGTTCATCTAAGAAAAATGAACCGATAGTTTCCAAATTTGCTTAACTTTCAAAAATCCAGATGAAGTCATCATCAGTAACAAAATTTTTATATTTTACATAATAGTCGAAAACAAGTATCCCAATTTGCTCCAAATAAGTTTCATACTCAATAATAGAAGTTGTCACAAACTCTTGATGAAGTAATTTTAGTATTTCTTCTCGTGAACTATTAGGATTTTGTTCCTTTAAATTTTGATAATCATTATAAATTGTGCGACGAATAGTCACACTTAAATCTTCTACTGCCATAACAACCTTGTCCCCCATAAATTTATTATAAGAATAAACTTTTTAAATTGCAATAAATGATACAATTTTAAACATATAAAAAGCGAAAAAACTTTTTTGTCTTCCGCTTAAATTACAACTAACGTGCTTCTTCTTGAGCCCTAGTTTCTCTAACAACTGTAACTTTGATAGTACCAGGATATTGCATCGTCGACTCAATCTTCTCTTTGATATCCCGAGCAATCTTATGTGAAGTTAAATCATCTACTTCTTCAGGTTTAACGATTACTCTTAATTCACGTCCTGCTTGAAGAGCATAAGTCTTGTCGATTCCTGGAATATCGTTACCGATTTGTTCAAGTTGCTCCAAACGTTTAATGTAGTTTTCAAGTGAATCATTTCTAGCTCCTGGACGAGATGCTGACAAACTATCCGCAATTGCCACGATAACAGCAATCGTACTTTTGGCTTCCGTATCACCATGATGGGAAGCAATTGCATTGATAACGGTCTCGTTTTCGTGATATTTCTTCGCTAAGTCGACACCGATTTCAACGTGACTTCCTTCAACTTCGTGGTCGATTGCTTTACCGATATCATGTAAAAGTCCTGCTCTTTTAGCAAGCGCCACATTTTCACCTAGTTCGCTAGCGATAATTCCTGATAATTCACCAACCTCAATCGAATGTTGGAGTGCGTTTTGACCGAAACTTGTCCGGAAATGTAGTTTACCGATAATTTCTACTAATGCTGGATCGATTTTTGTAATTCCTAATTGGAACAAAGCATCGTTTCCGTACTCGGTAATTTTTTCTTTCATTTCTTTGCTGACCTTATCGTACAACTCTTCGATCCGAGTTGGATGAATTCTTCCATCTTTGATAAGTGTTTCCAAAGTAACTCTAGCAATTTCGCGACGTAATGGATCAAAACTTGATAACACGACTGCTTCTGGAGTATCATCGATAATCAAATCGACACCCGTAATTGCTTCGATCGTTCTAATATTTCTTCCTTCACGACCGATAATCCGACCTTTCATTTCATCGTTCGGTAAAGTTACAACTGTAACAGTTTGCTCATTCGATACATCCGCTGCATACTTTTGCATCGAAAGAACCAACATATTTTTAGCCTTTTTATCGACTTCTAATTTTGCTTCATTTTCACGTTCTTTAATATAAAGTGAAATCTCTTGAGCCATGTTTTCTTCCACACGACTCATTACTAAATCATGGGCTTTTTCTTTACTTAACCCTGAGATTTTTTCAAGTAACTCAAGCTGTTCTTGTCTTAACTCTTCCACTTTTGCTTGTTCGTCTTGAATTTCTTTTTGTTTTTCTAACAATTTTTGATCACGTTCATCCAACGTTGCTTCTCTTTTTTGATACATTTCATCACGTTTATCAATATTGTGTTCACGTTGAATCAAACGTTCTTCGGATTCTTTTAATTCCGCTTTCTTCTCTTTAATTTCACGTTCAGTATCCATCTTCAACTTATGACTTTCTTCTTTAAGTTCTAAAATGGAATCACGTTTAGCTTTCTCAGCATCTTTTTTCGCTTTCTCAATAATATCTTCTGCTACTTTGCGAGCATTATTTTCCTTACGTGAATTAACAAAAGTACTCACACCATAGCCAGTTCCTAATCCAACGACAGCAAGCAAAATGGAGAAAAATAAATCCATTCGGATCCCTCCATTCTATCTATGTTAAATTAAATTACATAATTATAACACCTAACTATATTATAAAAGTTCTAGACTATAGTGTCAATTTTTTTTAGAGGAAATTAAGAATATCTTAATTCTCAAAGTAAACGCAATTTTTACCACATGAGTTGTATTTACTTTGAGAATAAGTGTTGCAATTACTA
>CANQDB010000029.1 GCA_947591175.1 uncultured Bacilli bacterium | reverse complement strand
AAGTACGGTCGCGACGACGCGGAAATTGGTCTCTGGAGGAAGAAATATCCTATGAAGGAGAAATACCAAATCGTGAGGTTTGGGCATGATTTATTTTTAAATCATTTTGTTCAAATCTATATTTATCTATGATATAATTACAAAAGAATGGAGTGATTGGGCATGGAAGATGTCGCAATTAAAGTTAATCACGTTACCAAGAATTTTAAACTTTATTTTGATAAACCAAATACCTTGAAAGAACGTTTGATTTTTTGGAAAAATAGTAAAAAAGAAATAAAGACAGTTTTAAAAGATGTTTCTTTAGAAATAAAAAAAGGAGAAACAGTTGCTTTGGTTGGTGTTAATGGAAGTGGCAAATCAACTCTTTTAAAATTAATGACCAAAATTATTTATCCAAATAAAGGAAAGATTACAACATATGGTAAACTAACGTCACTATTGGAACTTGGGGCGGGGTTCCATCCGGATTTTACAGGAAGAGAAAATATTTACTTTAACGCTTCTATCTTTGGTCTTACTAGAAAAGAAATCGATAGAAGAGTAGATGATATTATTGCTTTTTCTGAACTTGGACCTTATATTGATAACCCTGTTCGGACTTATTCGTCGGGTATGTACATGCGTCTTGCTTTCTCAGTTGCCATCAATGTCGATGCGGAAATCTTACTCATCGATGAAATCTTAGCAGTAGGGGATCAACACTTTCAAGATAAATGTTATGCTAAATTAGAAGAACTCAAAGAAAGTGATAAAACCATCGTTATAGTCAGTCATAGCTTGTCGTCAATTCGTAACTTATGTACACGGGCTATCTGGATAAACAATGGCAGAGTAGAAATGGATGGCGAAACCAATAAAGTTGTCGATGCCTACTTGCAGGCTTGTAAGTAATCGGAGGTAAAACATGCAAATATTTAAGAATTTATATAATTATAGAGAATTACTGAAAAGCAATGTCAAAAAGGAAATAAGAGGAAAATATAAAGGCTCATTTCTAGGGGTACTTTGGTCTTTTATCAATCCTCTTTTGATGGTAGCTGTCTATGCAATAATATTCCCTTATATTATGCGTGCTCAAACACCAAATTTTTTACAATTCTTAATTTGTGGTGTTATTCCCTGGGTTTTCTTTACCACTGTTATTAGTCAAGGAATTATTACGATAAGAACTAATGCTGATATTATTAAAAAGGTTTATTTTCCACGCGAAATATTACCGATTTCGGTGGCTCTCAGTGCCTTAGTTAACTTTTTAATTAGTTGTGTCATTATTTTGCTCTTTTGTGTCTTTGGAGGTTTAGGTGTCAGTTGGCATTTGCTCTTTCTTCCTTTTATTGCTGTTTTACAATTCTTATTTTCGCTAGGTCTCATTCTTGCTTTGGGAGCTATCAATATTTACATTAAAGATTTGGAATATATAGTCAATTTCTTTGTCAGTATGCTTTTTTATGCTACACCAATCATTTATTCTGCTGATTTATTTCCAAAAACATTTCAATGGATTATAAATTTGAATCCAATGACACATGCTGTAAATGCTTATCGAGCTATTTTTATGTTTCATCAAATTCCAGAACTTTCTAGTATTATTTATATGCTAGCCTGTGCTATTATTTTCCCGATTGTAGGTTTATTAATTTTTAGAAAATTAGAAAAAGGCTTTGCCGAAGAAGTATAAAAGAATAGGAGAGGATTAGATGATTACTTTTATTCTTTTAAATTACAATAATGCCAAGGATACTATCGAATGCTTGAACTCGCTAAAAAAGATTAAAACGAAGCATAGAATAGCGTCTGTTGTCGTCGACAATAATTCGAGTGTAAAAGATGATTTTGATATTATTGGTAAACTTTGTGATCAATTTATACAACTTCCCGAAAATATAGGCTTTGCCAAAGGGAATAATTATGGTTGTAAAGTAGCTATCGCTAAATATCATCCGGATTTTTTAGTAGTAGTAAATAACGATACTTTGATAACACAGAAAGATTTTGTTGATCGAATTTACCATATTTATGATGAGACAAAGTTTGATGCCTTAGGTCCTAAGATAATTACAAACAATGGTCAATCAGTTAATCCATTTAAGGCTTATGAAACTTCCGACGAAGTTGAAAATGAAATAAAGAAATGTAAAAAATTGATTAGTATATATAAAAATATCATACTGCGAAATTTATTGAAGTTTTATTTCAAAATTAAATATACTTTTCGTAAACCATATTTACAAACTAATGGCAACAAACGAGAAACAAATGTTGCTCTTCATGGATGTGCTATTATTTTTTCAAAAAAGTATTACCAAAAATATAAAGACATCTTTTATCGAAATACATTTTTGTATCATGAAGAAGAATTTCTCGCTTATCGCCAACGAAAAGATAATTTGACCTTTGTCTATGAACCATCTTTAGAAATATTTCATAAAGAAGGTTCTTCTTTAAATACAACTATTAAAGATAACTACCAAAAAAAGATTTTTAAAGAAGAAAAACGTTTACAGTCGTTATTAGAATTAGAAAGAGTAATAAGAGAAGATAAACAAATATAGGAGTGATGATGATGAAACAGGGGATATCCATTATAATTCCTTGCTATAATACAGCGGCATACATCGAAAAATGCTTAGATTCGATTCTAAATCAAAATTTAAAAGATTATGAAATAATCTTAGTAGATGATTGTTCTAGTGATGATACAGTCCGAATTATAGAGAGCTATCAAAAAAACAATACTAACATTAAGTTACTTACAAATAAAGAAAATAAAGGCGCAGGTTACAATCGTAATAGGGCTTTAAAAGAAGCTAAGTATGATCTTATTTCGTTTGTCGATTCTGATGACTATCTAGAATTAAATTTTTACGCTGAGTTAAGGAAAACCATGAATACCAAAAACGCCGATGTAGCAGTCTGTGATATCTATATTAAATATGATGATACTTTTGACCAAGAACAGAATGTTAGGGTAGTAGAATGCACTGGCAAAGAACTAAAAGAAAACTTTTTGAATACTGGGCATGCTGCTTCACCTTGCAATAAACTTTTCAAAAAAGATTTACTTTTAAAGTACCCTTTTCCCGAAGAAATTATGAACGAAGATATTGCGACTGTCCTTGCGGTTTTAGTTCATGCTAAAAAGATTGCTTATACAGAAAATACTTATTATAACTATTTACAACGTAAAAAATCAGTACAAAACAATACTCTTTCTTTTGTGCGTTTTGATTTATTTAAAGCTTTAGACGTACTTGAAAAAAGAATTAAAAATGTTTCTAATTTTAAAAAATATTGGGATATTATTATTTATCAACAACTAATCATGTTTTATTTATATATTCCACCAAAAGAACCTAACTTTACAAAACGCAAAGCGTTCTTAAAAGAACTATCTAAAAAAAGTAAAAAGTATAAAATTAGACAAAATAGTTATTACCATGATTTTATAGCTAATCAGGGCAAGAAACATCAAATATATTATCGTACCTATGTCAAACTAAATGATACAGGTCATTCATTACTTGCAAGTTTCTTAATATCTTTCTACTTATTTTATCTAAAACATTTTATTAAATATTTGATTAAGGAAGATATCACGATAACGGACTTAATCAACGAAGCCATTAAACAATCTAAAAAGAAATCATCTGTAGAAGTATCGGTTGTTATTCCAAACTATAACTATGAACAATTTTTATATCAACGTCTTTATAGTATTCTCTACCAAAAAGAAAAAGTTTCAGAAATTATAATTTTAGATGATTGTTCTAAAGATAATAGTAGGGAAGTAATCGATGATATCGTTGAAAAGTTAGCTCCCTACATTGATATCAAAAAAATATACAATGAAACTAATAGTGGTTCAGCTTTTAAACAATGGGAAAAAGGTTTTAAAGAGGCTACCAAGGATTACGTGTGGATTGCCGAAGCAGATGATTATTGTTCCAATAGATTTCTAACGACAGTACTTAAGCCTATGAAAAAGGAAAAAGATATTGTAATATCATACTGTGATACGGCTTTTATCGATCGCCTAGGTAAAATATTTCTTAGATCGATTAAACCTGAAATAGATATTTTAAAAACAGGACATTGGGACAAATCCTTTGTCATAGATGGAATGATCGAAATTAAGAATCATGCTTACTTAAATTGTACGATTGCTAATGTTTCATCGGTTATTTTTAAAAGAGATGATTATAGTGAGGAGTTCTTAAAATCTTCGACATTTAAACAAGCAGGAGATTGGCTTTTCTACTTGAATGTAATGAAGAAAGGCAAAATTGCTTATAGTAACAAAACGTATAACTATTATCGTGTCCATGGTAACAACGTTACAAGTACCACTAAAAAAGTTGCGCATTTTGCCGAAATAAAAATGGTTCATGAAGAAGTGGGAAAGATGTTCAATTTGACAAAAAATCAAAAGCAACAAATTAAAAAAAGATATGAATTCTTAGAAGATGTTTGGAATTTAAAATGAAAAGGAGTGACATCTAATGAAAAAAGGAAACTTAAAAATAGATATATTCTTCTATGCATTTTTGAATATAGCTTTATTGGTTCTCTTGAATGATTACCTAACATATTTTATAAATACTAATTATTTAGTTACCATTGCCGTATCTGGGCTGGCTTTAATAGGAGTAAATTATTTTCTTATCAAAAAGAAGAAAATTGAACTAACAAAAGATATAGAAAAAACAGATATCTTCTTCTTCGTATTATTGTTGGTACTGATGGCAATTACAATTCCATATGCAGATAGGTCATTCGATACATATAATTATCACTTGTATTTGCAGGAACATCCTTTCGGTGACAAACTGTATTTTGATTTGTTTGCTGGTAAAAATTTAAATACTTTTACTTATGCTTTTGCTGATCGCTTATTTTACCTATTTCGTTATTTTCTTGGTTATCGTTTAGGTACCATACTTAACTATTTTTTGCTTATCGTCATGTACTATCAAGTTAAACGTATTTTTAAAAGATTTATCGAAAAGAAAAATAATCCTCTTTTAATTGTTTTCTTCACAGCGTGTACGGTTTTTGGTTTGTCACTTTTAGATATTGCCGATAGTTATTATATCGATCTCATAACAATTCCGTTGTTACTAGAAGCAGTTGAAATAGCCTTGTTTAGTGATCAACTTCAGTCAAAAGAGGAAAAAAACAATTGGCTTTTTGGCTACTTGGGATTACTATTTGGTCTTTCTTTTGCCGTTAAAATATCAAATGCTTTTCTGGTAATACTAATATTTGTAATATATGTAATAAAGCATAAAAATTTATTTAAGTGTTTAACTTTTAAAAATGTCTTAATAACTATTTTATGTTTCCTAGCACCATTCATTTTATATATGGTTTATACTTATCTCGCAACAGGGAATCCAGTTTTCCCTTTTTACAATACGATTTTTCATTCCGAATATTTTGCCAATGCCAATTGGTTAGATACAAGATTTGGACCTCATGGAAATAAAGAATTGTTAATCTGGCCTATATTAGCTGTTTTAGATCCAGGACGCTGTGTTGATCAAGCTATTATTGAACCAATATGGGCCTACGGGTACGTCGTGGCTATCTGCTATATCATTTATTATTTTATTCGTAGGTTAAAAGACAAAAACTATCATCTTCCCAAAAATAAATTAAGTTTCTTTATTGCGGTAGTTTTATTTTACTTAGTATGGTCAAAATTTATTTTGGGATATTCACGCTACGGACTAGTGGTTTTAGTATTAGGAAGTATCACTACTTTTATCCTATTCTATGATGTATATCGAAAGAAAAAATATTTCCTTTTAGCAGCATTAGTACCTTTCCTTATATACAATTTTGCTTATTCGATGAGTAACTTTATGTTTTTAGAAAAGGATTGGATATTTAATAACTATTATAATAGTCCATATGATTATACTTATAATATTAAAAAGATTTTTTCTTCGGGAAACAACCCTGTCGCATTAGAAGAAAATAGTGTCTGGGCTGTTGCTTACAATAATGCAGGTTTATTACAATCTTTAAATAATCAAATCCCAATGATAAATTTAAATGAGTTATCTTATATTGGTTCTACTTCAGAATTAAGAAACGATTATACTATTGAAATGATTCAGAATCGTCTATCGCAGTATGATAAAATTTATACAGCTGTAGATTCCTTAGATTATGATTTGGTAATAAAAAATTTAAATGACTACGGTTATGAAATCGTTGCTATAAAAGATGTAATAACTTCCGACATGGCAAATGATAAAAGATTTTTTGTCTATGTTTTTGAAATTGCCTTGAAAAAAGATGCTCAAAATGAAAGATGGACATTTAATGGGTCATATTTTATCGATGATGAACAATGTAGCGACGAACATATCTCTATGTTTGTAAGTATTGCTAACACCACGAATAATAATTACTATTTTGATTTTAAAGTATCACTTTATGGGTATGTTGGTGACAAAGCTACAAAATTAACTGAAACTCCAGTAACTAGAGATGGCAAAGTAAGTAAAATAGATATAAGTTTAAAAGATGTTAAGTACGATAAAATAGAAATAAGACCAGAGTATAATGATGGTACAAGTGATAATAGTTTATGGCTTACAGTTCTAAATTATAAAAGTGTATGCGAGCAGGTGAAAGAATGAAAAAAATAAACAAAAATACGAATAAAGCCTTGATCATAGCGATTGTTATTGGACTTGTTTCGTGTATTTTCCTATTGATTAATGGGGTATTTAGAGGTCATGATTTAGAATATCATCTATCGAGAATTATTGGTATCAGCAATGGATTATCGAATGGTGATATTCGAGCTCTCATCCATTACCCTGGATTTGGCGGCTTTGGTTATGCTAATGGTATATTCTATTCTAATCTGTTTTTATACATTCCGGCTTTTTTTAAAATGCTCGGTTGGGATATCATTTCCGTATACAAATTATTTGTAATTTTATGTACAATTGCTACTACAGTTTCAATGTTTTGTGCTACTAAAGCAATTACTAAGGATAACAAGATAGCATTTATTGCTTCAGTTTTATATACCCTTTGTAGTTATCGCTTAACTGATGTAATATTGAGAGCCGCAGTAGGGGAAATGCTCGCTTTCATTTTCGTTCCGTTAATAGTTTGGGGATTTTATGAAATTGTTTTTGGCGATAGTAAAAAATGGTATATTTTCTCCTTCGGTTTTGTTGGTCTTGCCAATTGTCATTTACTGTCGACCATACTAATGGCTATGATCATAGTAGAAATGCTTATCTTGTGTATCAAGAGATTTATAGATGATAAACAACGCTTTTTCAAATTAATCTTATCGGGCATTTTTGGTCTTTCTCTAGGTGCATTTTTTATAATACCAATGCTTCAACAATACACCAGCGCGGATTTAATTATCAATACTAATGAAAATATAATATCAGGAGGTTATCCATTTCTAAAGTTATTTGTTGGACTACCAAATTATACGACCCGTTTTTTACCAAGTGGAATTGGTTTAATACTAGTATTTCTATTCTTATTGAGATTTAAAATAAAACGAGAAAGTACTAGAGAACCATTATTAAAATTTGCAGATTTAATGCTATTTGGTGGAGTAATAACTCTTTTAGCTAGTACAGATATTTTACCTTGGAAAGAATTGTCGCCAATTTTAGGATCTGTTCAATTTCCTTGGCGTTTGTTTTTATTTTCTTCATTCTTTCTTTCTATTGGTGGGGCAATCACTTGGAAATATTACTTAAAGCAAAATTCGAATTATAGCAATTTGAAAACATTATTATTAATTGGTTGCACTATAGGCAGTTGTCTCTGTTTTCAACTTCTGTGCGATAAGTCTTTAAGAACATATTGGCAAGGCGAAACAGAAATTCTAACAACTTACGATGGTTTTAGTGTTGCAGCTGGAGAATATTTGCCTGTCACAACAGATTGGTCTTTAATTGATTTAGATGAACGAAAAGTAAGAACTAATTCAAGTACAATTTTGATTTCATCGTATGAAGAAAATGGTAAATATTACATTAATTACAAAAACAATATTGAATCTGGGACTTATATTGATGTACCCCTAATTTATTATCGTGGTTACAAAGCGGTTTCCAAGGAAACAAACGAATTCTACCCAATCGATTATGGTTACAATACCTGGTGTCGTATTTTCCTAAAAGATAAAGAGAATGATGAAATAATTTTATCTTATCAAGGAACCCGCTTAACTAATGTTTCGTATATGATAAGTATACTTACATTAATTGGTTTTGTCGTATGGAAATCGAAAGAAAAAATTGAAACCAATTTAAAAAGGAAAAAATGATACCCTTTTTATAGGGCATTTTTTCTTGTACTGAAATATAAGGTTTGTTATAATTAATTTGTATGAGATATTAATTTTTGTAAAAACTATCTTTAGAAGTTGAAAAGGAGTCACACTATGAAAAATATTAAAAAAATATTGAGCGCAATCTTTAGTTTTATATCGCTTTGGGTTTTTCTTGGAATTACTGAGACTATGAATAATACTTATTTTATCAGTAGTATACTAATTATTTTAATTTACATTGTATTTTATAAAATAATCGATAAGTATTTGTGGAATGAAAAATTAACGATACGTGGCAATGTATTTGTTACAATTTGGGCTGTACTTTTTTCTTTCACTTTAGTAGTAGGATATAACTTAACAGCATTTGATTGCTCTTATCTAGAAAGAATTTCTACATATGGAAGTATTATAGGTATTTTGCCTATTTTAATATCATTAGGTAAGTATTTTATATGTAATATCGATACTTGGCTTCAAAAGTTAAAAGAAATAAAGTTTAAAAAGATTGATAGTTTTCTATTTGAGAAACACACTTTTCTAAAATCTACAATTTTAATATTACTAGCTTGGCTTCCCATTTTTTTAGCTTTTTATCCTGGAATTTTCAGTTATGATTCTTCTGTCCAACTTAATGAATATGTTACTGGAGGATTTTCAAATGGTAACCCAATAATTCAAACTTTGATTGTGGGATTTTTTGTGACAACGGGAAAAAGTTTATTTGGTTCATACAATAGTGGTGTTGCCTTGTATAGTGTCTTTCAAATGATTATTTTTGCTTTTTCGTTTGCTTTTATAATTCGTTATTTAACCAAAAAAAAGGTACCCCCATTATTTAAATACTTTACCTTACTATTGTTTATGTTTTTACCTACTTTTAGTATTATGGCAACAGTCACCACTAAAGATGTTTTCTATGCGGCAGTAACCAATTTCTTACTACCTTTTCTAATCGATATGGTTATTGACTCCAAATCCTTTTTTAAAAACAAAAAGAATATTTTAATAACTATTATTTTATTCCTTATCTTATTTATATGTCGTCATAATGGCTATTACTCTTTTCTCGCTTTCTTTGTTTTCGCTCTTTTAGGTCTTCGCAAATATTGGAAACAAATATTGATTATAGGTCTTGTCTGTATTGGTAGTTACAAAGCTTATCTCCACGAAGTAGATAAGATATTAAATGTAGGTAGTCCTAGTGCTGCAGGAGCAATGTTAAGTGTCCCAATTCAACAAATCGGTAGATTATATCGCGCTAATGTATACTTGACAGACTATGAAAGATATATGCTAGACAATTTAGTTGTCGACGATGCATATTCACGTTATGAATCTCATAAATCAGATTCAATATCTTTCTATTTTAGAGGTTATCTTGTATATGACCATCTTCGTGAGTACCTTAGTATTTATGCTCATCTAGGTATGAGATATCCTATTATATTTATTGATGCTTTCTTGGCTAACACCATGGGATATTGGTATCTTGGAGATAAGTTACCTGATCAAGGTACCTATCGGACTTACGTAGAAACAAGGACAAGAGACGATCTTCACAATACGAATGATGAAATCAAATTTGATAGTAAAATTCCATGGCTATTTGACATTTATTATGATATAGGAGAACATGCAAGTTATCAAAGCATACCATTATTATCTACCTTGATGAGCGTGCCTTTTTATATTCTTACGTTACTTACGTTAAGTCTTTATATATTATATAAAAAAGAATATCGAAAAGTAATTCCTTTAAGTTTATTTTATGGACTATTAGTTACACTATTCTTAGGACCAGTCGCTCTTTTGAGGTATTCTTTGTCGATAGTTACTACGATGTCATGTGTTGTGTACCTGGCTTTTTGTCCAATAAAAAAAGATAGCGTTTCATAAGTGTCAACGATATTTTAACAATAAACTTTATTTATAGTAGAAAAGGTGAGAAGTATGAAGAAAAAGATTGCTGTATTGATTCCTTGTTATAACGAATCAAAAACGATTGAAAAAGTAATTAAAGATTACAAAAAAGTTCTGCCTGAAGCAGATATCTATGTATACGATAACAATTCGACTGATGGAACAGATGCAATTGCTAAAAAAGCGGGAGCTATCGTTCGCTATGAATATCGTCAAGGCAAAGGTAATGTTATTCGGAGTATGTTCCGAGAAATAGATGCGGATTGTTACTTGATGATTGATGGTGATGACACTTATCCCAAAGAAAATGCCAGAGAAATGTGTGACTATGTTTTAGAACATAAAGCCGATATGGTAATTGGAGATCGCTTGTCATCTACTTACTTTACTGAAAACAAACGTCCCTTCCATAATTTTGGAAATCGTCTTGTAAGAGGACTTATCAATTTTCTATTTAAAAGCAATATAAGAGATATTATGACTGGATACAGGGCATTTAGTTATGACTTCGTTAAAACTTTCCCAGTCCTTTCTAGAGGCTTCGAAATAGAAACAGAGATGACTATCCATGCCTTAGATAAAAACTTTCTATTAAAAGAAATTCCTGTCGAATACCGTGATCGCCCAGCAGGAAGTGTATCTAAACTAAATACTTATAAAGATGGCTTTCGGGTTTTAAAAACAATTGCTCGTCTTTTTAAGGAGTATAAACCGACGATTTTCTTCTCGATTTTTAGTCTTATCTTTTTATTAATTTCCTTAGGTTTTGGTATCCCTGTTTTTATCGAATACTTTAAAACAGGCTTAGTACCACGTTTTCCAACTCTGATCTTTGCAGGCTTTATGCTAATGATTTCGATACTAACTTTTGGTTGTGGAATTATTCTCGAGGTAATTGTCAAAAAACATCGCCAGCTATTTGAACTTATATTGATTAATACTAAAAAATCATCTGAGGAACTTAATCATGAGCAAAAATAGTAAGTCGATTGTTTCCAAAACATTGAAATTTTTGCATATCAAAGTAAGCCCTAAAACCGAAAAGTTACTTATTCAAGTCTTTCGCTTCGGTATTGTTGGCGGAATGGCTTTTCTTATCGACTTTGTTTTCTTAACTATCTTTAAAGAATTGTGCCATTTTCCTTTATTGCTTGCCAACACTTTATCATTTACCATATCTGTTCTTTTTAATTATTTCGCAAGTGTCAAATGGGTTTTCGATGTCAATAAAGAAAAATCCGTTCAAAAACAATTTGTCTTATTTATTGTCTTAAGTGTTGTAGGTCTACTATTAAATGATTTAATTATGTCACTAGGAACAGAACAATTAAACTGGCATTATATGCTTGTTAAGATATTAGCTACTTTCATCGTTATGGTGTTCAACTTTATTACGAGAAAGATTTTTTTAGAGTAGGTGACAAACTATGAAAACAGTGCTCTTAATTATAAATTACAACGATTTTGAATCGACAAGTAATCTCTTAAAAAACGTAGAAGGTTATCCTTCCATCGACAAAATACTTGTAGTTGATAATGCTTCCTGCGATGATTCGTATAAAAAACTTCTTGCTTTAGGAAGTGCCAAAATAGAAGTAAAAAAGACTCAGAGTAATAGAGGCTACTCGAGCGCTATAAATTTTGGTTGCCATTATCTTATAAAGAAATATAAGCAACTTAATATAATTATTTCGAATGCTGATATCGTTATTAATAAAGATAAAGATATTTCAGAGTTAGTAGAACTTTTAAATAGTAAGAAAGATTATGCTGTAGTTGCTCCTGTAGTTATAGAAAACCAAGCTAAAAATAGGGGATGGAAGATTCCTTCGCCAATAGTTGAAGTAGGACTTAATATTCCATACTTCCATCGACTAATAAGAAAACACTTCGTTCACTATAAAGATGATTATTATAAAGGGGATAAGACGATGGTCGAAGCGGTAAGTGGCTGTTTCTTTATAATCAAATCTGATGTTTTAAAAGAAATAGGTTTTCTCGATGAAAACGTCTTCTTATATTACGAAGAGAACATTTTAGCTAAACAAGTTTCCCAACTTGATAAGAAAATAGTTCTTGCCAACCAAGTTCAAGTAATACATAATCACTCGGTTTCTATCAATAAAAACATGAGTAAAATTAAAAAATATAAAGCTTTAAAAAAGAGCCAGTACTATTTTCAAACACACTATAATAATGCTAATATTTTTGAAAAAATATTGCTTAAGGTAAGTTCTTTCTTAAGCGTTATGCTCTATACCATTTATTACTTTTTTCTAGATTTATTTAAGTAGTCAAAACGATGATTTTATTGTCTTTAAATTACTTATGTTAAAATTAAAAAAAGTAAAAATTAATAGACACGAATTAATGGAGTTTTTATGGAACAAGATAAAAAAATTAGATCAACTAATATTGAAATATTACGAATTATAGCCATGCTTATGATTGTAATTTTTCACATTGTTCGCCATTGTATTAATGGGCAACTTACTAGTGGGACTTTATTCAATAATCCTATTTTTTATAAAAAATTATTTGTTTTAAATAGTATAATGCCATGGGGATTTATTGGGAATGCCTTGTTTTTACTTATATCTGGATATTTCATGGTTAATTCAATAAAAGAAATAGATATTACTAAAATATCGAAGAAATTATTGATGCAATTAGGTTTTGCCTGTGTAACATTAGTTCTTTTTTCATCATTAATTTATAAAGCTCATATTACAGAAAAATTTTTAGAGTTAATTGATATAAATTCATTTAATGCTATGTCCTGGTATGTGGGATACTATTTTATGGTTATTCTTATAGCATATTTATTTTTAAACAAATATCTCCAAAGAATCAATAGAAAACAATATTTTACATTTTTAATAATTATTTTTGCAATAACTCAATTTGGCTGGGCAAATCAAATTGTAAATGGATTTTCTGATG